>JAFASD010000359.1 GCA_019244945.1 Acidobacteriaceae bacterium
ATACAGTTGCGCGTGGGTGCCGCGCTCGATGATGCGGCCGTTCTCGACGACCAGGATCTGATCGGCCTGGCGAATGGTCGAGAGCCGGTGGGCAATGACGAAGGTTGTCCTATTCTGCATGAGGTATGAAAGACCAGTCTGGATCAAGGCTTCTGATTCGGAATCGAGGCTGGAAGTGGCTTCATCGAGGATAAGAATGCGCGGGTCCGCGAGGATGGCGCGGGCTATGGAAACACGCTGCTTCTGTCCGCCGCTCAGTTTGACGCCGCGTTCGCCCACGATGGTGTCGTAACGCTCCGGGAAATTTTCTGCGAACTCGTCGACGCGCGCGATGCGGCAGGCTTCCATAATTTGCTGCTCGGTCGCGGCGGGGCGCGAGAAGGCAACATTGTCGCGAATAGTGCCATCGAAGAGGAAGGACTCCTGCAAAACTACGCCGAGTTGAAGGCGATAGCTGGCGAGGGACACGGTGGAAAGATCGAAGCCATCCACGAGAACTTTGCCTTCTTTCGGCGAGTGGAAGGCGGTGATCAGGCCGATCATGGTGGATTTGCCCGAGCCCGAGGAGCCAACCAGCGCCGTGACTGTTCCAGGCCGCGCGTCGAAAGAGATATCGTGCAGCACGGGTTTGTTTTCTTCGTAAGCGAAGAAAACATGCTCGAATCGCACGTGGCCGTTGATCTCGGGCAAGACGGTCGTGCGCAGCGGGTCTTCATCTTCGGGGCGCTCGCGCAAAATTTGGCGGGTGCGCTCCAGGCCGGCGAGCGCTTCGGAGATCTGCGTGCCGATGTTCACGATCTGAACGACGGGCGCCACCATGAAGGCAAGCAGCGAAGTGTACATGACGAAATCGCCGATGTCCATGCGGTGAGCGGCAACCTGGCGCGCGCCAAGGAACATGATCAGCGCGCCGACGAGGCCCATCAAAACGGTTGAGGCGAGCGTCATAAGGGAGATGGTCGTTAGCGAGCGAAAGACGTTGTCGAGCAGACGCTTTGCTCCGGCAGCGAATACGCCGGCTTCGCGCGTTTCGGCGTGATAGCCCTTGATCACGCGAACGCCTCCCAGTGTTTCCGTCAGGCGCCCGGTTACTTCGGCGTTGATCTTGCCCCGCTCGCGGAAAATGGGGCGGACAGTTTTGAAAGCTCGCTGCAGAACCAGCCCGAAAACGATCAGAATTACCAGGACGAATGATGTCATGGTCGCGCTGGTGCGGAAGAGCAGGACCGTAGAGATGATGGCCGTGAGCGTGCCGCCGACAAGCTCCACTAGGCCGGTGCCGATCAGGTTGCGGACGCCCTCAACATCGCTCATAATCCGGGAGACCAGAGTCCCGGTCTTGTTTGCGTCATAGAAGGCAACCGGGAGTCTGCCGATGTGCTCCTGGATGCGCACCCGCATCTCATAAATCAGACGCTGCCCGGACTTAGAGAGTAGCTGGGTCAGTGAATATGAAGTGACACCTTGAACGATAGTGGCGAGAATGACAAGCAGAACGATCGGAGCAAGTAGATTGAACTGACCTTGCCGCATCACATTGTTGATCAGAAATTTTGAACTGACCGGCAGAGCAAGTCCACATACGCGATTGATGACCATGAGCGCGGCGCCCGCGAGCAGCAGGCCGCGCCGAGGTCTCATGAGCGCCCAAATTTCGGGCAGCAGTGTTTTCAGGCGCTCGGATTGGCTGGGCTTATCCACGGATTCTCGTTTTCGAAGTCCTCTTTAGATGATCTCTTGCTGAGAAAGGGGACATGTTTCTCGCGCGACGCGGCAAGCTTGGCGAAAGTCGCGTCTGCTACGGACGATTCATCATAGCCGTCGCGGTGGACTCAAAATAGCTGCGCAGCAGCTGCTTCGCTTCGTCGGGCAACGCAATCTGGTCGAGCGCCGTGTTCATCAATTGCACCCAGCGGTCGCGGGCGGCTCGATCTACGGCAAACGGAAAATGCCGCATCCGAAGACGCGGATGGCCGCGCTTCTCAATGTATCGTTGCGGTCCTCCGAATCGAAAAATCAGGAAATCGCGGAGCCGTTGTTCCGCCCCGGCCAAATCATTTTTCGGATAGATGTGCCCCAGAATCTCGTCGTGCGGAATTTGCCCGTAAAACAGGCCGACCAATTCCTGAAATCCGCTGTCACCGAGCAGCGAGTAGATCTCGCGTTCTTCCACTGCTGGTCTGCCCCTGCTTCTGTTTCCGGTACTCTTTCTCGAGTTCCAGTTCGATTCGGACGGATGTCATTCGCATGATCATCGATTTAGCCTGAGTATCGATCTCGACAGTATACGGTCCATCTTTGGTCCCCAATTCGTCGGATAAGGTGATCTCATTTCCGCTCAACTCATACGTACCATGACGCTGGACCCCTTGGCCGTGAACATATACGCTCTGAACGAAAGTCTTGGCTGTCGTCAGAGTCAGGGTGCCGCTGCACTCTTCCGGATGAGGCTGGCCATCGAAGCAGGTGTGCTTGGTTTGAATACCGTTATCGGCATCGCTCAAAGTAATGTACTCCCAACCGCCGGGGTCTTGAAGCAGCTTGATTTGTTCGTCGCTCAATGTGCCACTTGTCGCAGCGAGCGGAAGCATCATCAAAGGAATGACTATTCGGTTCAGCATAAATTTTCTTCGGCTTACGGCTATGTTCTTACGATCAGTGAGTCATGGCATATATCACATAATTCACTCCGATACGGATACCCAAGGCTGAGTATTGCTCCGGGTACTCCGGAAAGTCCGCCCATTCCCAGGAATCTCCGATGTCGGAATTGAACGTCAGAGCCACCATCACGCGACCCTTATCGTCATAAATTCCACGCCAGTGCGCCAGATATCCGTCGTTCCTGTAACTCACTCCTGAACGAACGCCCCACTCTCCCGGGACCTGGTATCGATTATCGAGATCGTACACGGTGTGAAATATGGCATCTGCGCCATCGATTTCAACGACTGGCCGGTCCGGGAAAATGCGTTTCATTGTCTCCTGAAAAACGGCCCAGTCGCGAGTGCCCCAAAAGTCGTCGCACATGAGAAAGCCGCCCCGCAGCAAGTATTCGCGAAGCGTTTTCGCTTGCATGTCGGTGAGGTTCCACTCACCGACGAAGACGGCATAGAGCCACGGATAGTTGTACACGTCGTCCTGATCATCCAAATTGACCGGCTGTTCCACCGAACGCGTATGAACCCGCGTCAGCCGCCGGACTGCCTCTAAGAAGTGACGATCCGCGCGTGGATAGTCGTTCGTCCAACTCGAGTGTCCCTTCGTCCAGTCCCAACCGGCGTGCCGAAAGCGCGCGTCGGGAATGGAGGGGTACATCAAACGGGCAAACACCCATTCGGTCTTTTCGTCATAATCAGCGGGTCGAGGGATCTGCCCAACGCGATATTCGTCTCCGGGGTACTCGCGGAAGGGCTCGGGAGCATTGCGCTGAACCGCGTAAACCGCGCCCAGAATGGCAAGACCAGCTCCCAGCCGTCCAAACCACCTGCACCCGCTCATCGCGTCCTGCCTGCCCCGAGGATATCTCATCGACGAGCGGATCGCTGACGGCCGTACTCGCTGACGCGCTCAACGTGAAACGCACAACATTCGAGCAATCACGGTATTACTATGAGAAATGGCTTTAAACACCCTCGGCGCGGACCTTCGGTACGGGTTGCGAAGCATGCGCAAGAACGTGGGGTTTACCGCGGTAGCAGTGGCCGCTCTGGGACTAGGGATCGGTGCGAATACGGCCATTTTCAGCATTGCGCGCGCCGTGGTGCTCGCGCCACTTCCGTTTCCCCATGCCGACCGCCTGGTTGAGTTCAGCACGATCTCGCGAAAGACCGGACTGAGCGACACCTGGGTCTCATACCGCGACGTTTTCGATTGGCGGCAACGAAACCGCAGTTTCGAAAGCATAGGCGCTTACAGTTTCCTGATGTTGAATCTGACGGGTGGAAACGAGCCCGTCGCCCTATACGGATCGCGCATCTCATACGATCTGTTTCCGACTCTCGGGGTACAACCGGAGCTCGGCCGGAATTTCCTTTCTGAAGAAGACCGACCGGGCCAAGCTCAGGAGATTATTCTTAGTCACGATCTTTGGGTCAACCGTTTTGAGGCTGATCCGCACATTATCGGCAGGACGATTCGGCTCATCGGGCGCCGTGAATCGGAGCAATACGTGGTTGTCGGTGTAATGGCTCCGAGATTTAATTTTCCGCTGAATATCCCCAGTTCCGTGAACCCTCCCTCGCGGCAAATGGCGTATTGGGTCCCCATCGGGCTTCGGCCAAGCCGGGAGCATTCAGTGGACCTTGACGTGATGGCGATCGGCCTTCTGCGTTCCGGAGTCTCGATCCAGAGAGCGCAGGGGGACATGGCATCGGTAGCCCGAACGCTGGAGCGTGATTACCCGGACACGAATCTGGGCCGTGGCGTCGAGGTCGCGCCTTTGAAGGATCAAATTCTGGGAAGAGCGAAGGCCGCTCTCCTTTTACTGCTTTTGGCAATCAGCGCGGTGGTGCTCATCACTTGCGTGAATATCGCCAACCTTCTGCTTTCGCGTGCGCTCGGGCGCACCAGGGAAACCGGAATACGGTTGGCGCTGGGGGCGAGCCGGCTGCGTCTGGTCCAGCAGTGGCTGGCGGAAAGCCTATCTATCTCCATTCTCGGTGGGTGCGTTGGTCTGTTCATCGCATATTGCGGTTTGAGGACGCTGGTCAGTCTTGCGCCGCAAGACATACCTCGGCTGGGTCAAGTGCGCCTGGATTTCGAAGTGTTGTTATTCACGGCGGGAATCTCGATTGCGGCCGGCCTTCTGTTTGGTAACCTGCCCGCCTGGAGCGCCGCGAGAACGGGCGTTTCCGCGGCACTGACGGAATCAGGCGTTCGAATCACTGCGGACCGGCGCCGTGTAAGGGTTCGTGATTTCCTGGTCGTGAGCGAGGTTTCGTTGGCCGTTTTGTTGGCGATTGGAGCCGGGCTACTGGTGAAGAGCTTCGTAAAACTGACCAATGTCAATCCCGGTTTTGCCAAGAACAACGTCCTGGTGTCGCTGATTATTCTGCCGCGTGCCCGGTATCCTGACGAGAATTTGCGCGCGGGCTTTTACCGGAAAGTCCTCGAAGAGTTAAAGACGCGGGCCGGAGTCATCTCGGTGGGAGCGACGGACGGCATCCCGCTTGGCGGGAACGTTAGTCCAGTGTATGTTCGAATAGGCGGACGTTACTCCCTCGAACGTGGAGAAAACAGGCCTTCAGCGGATGTGTTCTCCGCAAGCCCGAATTATCTGTCCACCATGGGGATCGGTTTGCTGCGCGGGCGCTATCCGACCGAGCAAGACGCCGCAAGCGACGCGAAAGTAGTGGTCGTCGATCAATCCGCCGCCCTGAGATTCTGGCCAGGCGAAGATGCGGTGGGGCGCCGTATCCAATTTGAAGACGCAAAGGGCCAGCCTGTCGACCGCGAGGTAGTCGGCGTGGTCGAGGCCGCTCGAGAAAGAAACATAGATGGACCGGCCATGCCAACCATCTACGTGCCATTGGAGCAGGGATTAATGCCTCCTCAGTTTGTGGCCGTTCTGACCAGGGGAAAAGCCTCATCTATGGGCGCTGTAATTCGTCAAGCTGTCGAAACGGTTGACAAAGATCAACCCGTGTTTCTGGTGACTTCGATGGAAGAGATTTACAACAACTCGATTTCCGACCGGAGGTTCACTGCGTTCATCCTGACAGTTCTAGGAGTGCTGGCCACAGCTCTGGCTGGTCTTGGTATCTACGGTGTAATCTCCTATTCCGCGACGCAGCGCACCAAAGAGATCGGAGTTCGGCGGGCTCTCGGCGCACAACGAATGCAGATTGTAGCACTTGTGCTGACCGACGGCGCATTGCTAAGCGGGGTAGGGATCGGCATAGGCATTGCTGCAAGCATGGTATTGACGCGCTTCCTTTCGACGCTCCTTTATGAGGTTGCTCCCACGGATCCCTGGATCATTGGCGGTGTGTCATTGCTGGTCGTAGCAATTTCTTTGATTGCGGGTTATCTGCCGTGTTATCGTGCCATGAGAATCCAGCCCATGACCGCTCTGCGGCACGAATAAGGGTTTAATCTTCGGGTAGAATCTATCTTCTCTTAGTTTTGATCACAATCGGCGTTCCTTCAAAGCCGAACCGCTCGCGCAGGCGATTTATCAAGGCGCGCTCGATGGAAAAGTGCATCTTACCGGCTTTATCGGTAAAAACAACAAAGGTGGGAGGGCGTATCGAAGCTTGAGTCATGTAGTAGATGCGGATCTCGCTTTCAAACTTCAGCGTTTCCAGAAAGCGATTGAGTTCGCCGGTCGTGATGCGCTTGGATGCCGCATCGAAACAGCGCCTTACCGTAGAGAAGATGCGCCGGATGCCTTCGCCATTGATCGCTGAAGTAAACAGGATCGGCGCATAATCGAGGAATTTAAGCTGATCGCGGACGGCTTCGGTAAAAGCGCGCTTGCTCTTGCCCTCAGCCGCATCCCATTTGTTCACTACAATGATGAGAGCGCGTCCTTCTTCATGCGCGTATCCTGCGATGGTTGCGTCTGCGCCGACTAGGCCTTCGGTCGCGTCCACAATCAAAAGAACGACGTTCGCCATGCGTATGTGCCTGCGGGCCATGACGACGCTTAGTTTTTCCGTCATCTCAGTCGTTTTGCCTTTGCGGCGAATACCCGCAGTATCGACGAATCGGTAAATAGTGTTTCCTTCCTCAACCTTTTCGTCCACCGCATCGCGCGTGGTTCCCGGAATCGCTGATACAATCGCTCGCTCAGCACCCACCAGCGCATTCAGCAGGGTCGATTTTCCAACATTCGGGCGGCCCATGATCGCGACTTTGACGTGACGGCGCTTCCCATCATCCTCCGATTCCGAATTGCCGGCTGGACCCG
>JAFASD010000366.1 GCA_019244945.1 Acidobacteriaceae bacterium
CTCAACAGGCGCGAACGGTCGTGATCCGATCGTCGAGCCTTCGGCCGAAACACCCTATACAGGTGGAAAAGGGCAGCGGCAACGATTAAGCCGCCGAGGGCTGCATAAAGGCCTTGGGTCGATCCTCGTTTGAGTCGATCAAGCAGATATCCGCCAATGATCACGCCGGGAAGGCCTCCGGCCAATAAAAAACCTAAGATACGGAGGTTGATTTGACGCCGTACCGCGTAAAGCGGAACCGAGGCAACTTTCACGATTGCGCCGAACGTCAGGGCAGTACCGACGGCGGTTGCGGGCGAGACGCCCAGGAGCAAGATCAGCAGAGGCGTCGTCATGCTGCCCGCGCCCACCCCGGTCAGCGAAATCGCGACGGCGATGGCGAATCCTAGCAGGACTTCCATCTCAGCGGACCTCCGCGAGATGAATGCCGCACTCGAGTTTTCGTCCTGCCCAACGGCCGGAGCGCAAGTTATTTGGATCCGTCGGAACCGCCGTGCAAGGCTCGCAACCGACGCTGGCGTAACCGGCATCATAGAGCGGGAGCAAGGGAATCTCGCGCTCGCGAGCAAACTTCCAGATTTCTTGATCGGTCCAATCCGCCAGCGGGCTCACTTTGAGCAACTGCTTGCCGGAGGGCAACAGGAACCGATCAAAGACCTGTAGATTGGCGCGAGTGGGCGATTGCGCCCGGCGTAAACCGGCGAACCAGACATCGTAGCTTTCGAGCGCTCGGAACAATGGTTCTACCTTCCGCAGCCTGCAACATAGATCAGGTTGCGATTGATGAAGAATACCGAATTGCGATTCCTGTTGTCGGACCGTCTGAGCCGGCCTGAGATTAACGAGATTCAGCTTGTACCGTGCGGTCATTTCATCGCGGTAGCGATAAACCTCTTGGAAGTGATATCCCGTATCGATAAACAGCACCGGTATGTCGGGAATAGATTCACGCAGTATACTCAGCAGGACCATCGCCTCGGCCTGGAAGCTGCAGGTCACGCATGCGGAGTGCTGGCCAACCAGAGCTGTGGCTATCCATTCGCCGGCTTCGGCCAACTTCATATCGCCAGAGTACCACGAATGTACTCAATGTCGATAGGGAAAGTCTAATACCTCGGGTTCTAGGCAGGCTTATATGGCCGAAATCAGACACTCCTTACCGAATCTATCGACTTGAAGCGTTTGACTTCCCGCCACCGAGTGAACCGGAAAACGTCCGTAGGAGCAGAAGTTATTCCGGGCGCGAAGGGAACGCATTTTCGCGTGTGGGCGCCCGAGCGGAAGTCAGTCGAGGTTGTGTTCGAAGATCAACGCCCGCCGATACGGCTAACTGCGGAGGGCAACGGGTATTTCTCCGGGCTTGTCGAGAAGGCCGGTTCGGGAATTCGATACAAGTATGCCTTGGGGGGGGAGACCTATCCGGATCCCGCTTCGCGCTTTCAGCCTACGGGTCCACATGGCTATTCCGAAGTAATCGATCCAAGTTCATTCGCTTGGTCTGATCAAGCTTGGCCCGGCGCCAGGTTAGAAGGCCAAGTCATCTACGAGCTTCACATCGGAACATTTACAAAAGATGGAACCTGGCGCTCGGCTGCCGAGAAGCTTGAATATTTGCGCGAAACAGGCTTGACCATGCTCGAAATCATGCCGGTTGCCGACTTCCCAGGCAGGTTCGGGTGGGGCTACGATGGCGTACAGCCCTATGCGCCCGGGTCGATTTACGGAACCCCGGATGATATGCGCACTTTCGTGGATCGGGCGCACGCCGTCGGCTTAGCGGTGATTCTGGACGTGGTCTACAACCACCTGGGGCCGGACGGAAATTATCTTCCGAAATTCTCACCGTTCTATCTCACTGACAAGCATCGGACAGATTGGGGTCAAGCGATCAATTTTGACGGTGACGAAAATGGCCCGGTACGCGAGTTCTTCCGTGAGAACGCGGCATATTGGATTCGAGAGTTCCATTTAGATGGCCTGCGTCTGGATGCAACGCAAGACATCCACGACGAATCCGAACCGCACATTTTGGCCGAGATCACCCAAGCGGCGCGCGCCGCAGCCGGCGATAAGCCGATCGTGCTGATAGCGGAGAACGAGCCGCAGTGTACGCGTCTCATTAAACCGATCGAGCACGGCGGCTTCGGCATAGATGCCCTATGGAACGACGATTATCATCACACCGCAATGGTGGCGCTGACCGGGAAAGCGGACGCATATTACTCCGATTATCGAGGCACGGCGCAGGAGCTCTTGTCTGCTGTGAAATACGGTTATTTGTATCAGGGCCAATGGTACCGCTGGCAAGCAAAGCGGCGCGGCACTTCGGCGTTAGGAGTGCGTCGTGCGGCAATGATCAATTTCATTCAAAATCATGATCAGGTGGCAAATTCAGGGCGCGGGCAGCGTGTACACGAGCTCACTTCTCCGGGCATGTTCAAAGCAGTAGTAGCGCTCAGTTTACTTGCGCCAGGAACGCCGATGATTTTCCAGGGTCAGGAGTTCGGCGCTTCGAGCCCGTTTCTATTCTTCGCGGACCACGAGCCGGAATTAGGGAAGCTGATCCGAAAGGGACGTGTCGAATTCCTCGAACAGTGGCGCTCGCTGAGACTGCCGGAAATGAGGAAGTGCCTGGATGATCCCTCGGCCCTGGCTACCTTTGAGCGATCCCAGCTCAATCACGACGAAGTTCAAAATCATGCCGAGACGTATGCGGTTCATCGCGACCTGTTGCGATTGCGGCGCGAAGATCCGGTGATCTCTCGTCAAGGCGCAGGTGGCATTGATGGGGCGGTTCTCTCCAGCTCGTGTTTCGTGGTTCGCTTCTTCACAAAAGACTTTCAGCAGGATCGCCTGCTGATCGTGAACCTGGGTGCCGATCTGGAGTTAAATCCCGCGCCGGAACCGCTGTTGGGCCCACTAGAAGGCACGCAATGGACCGTGTTATGGTCGTCCGATAACCCTCAATATGGCGGATGTGGAACGGCGCCGCTTGATAGCGACGACAACTGGAAAATTCCAGGACAGGCTGCCGTTGTTTTATATCCTGTTCCGGCCGAAGAGTAGGTTGCGAGCTGAAATGTTACGGAATCCCGAATGAACAACATCTTTAACCGTGATTCGAAGAACCCGCTTACCAAGGATGAGTTAAAAACCTTAACGGAAACCGAGTGGTTGGTCACAAATGGCTTGGGAGGTTACGCATCCACAGCGATCGGGGGAACCTTGACGCGCGTGTTTCACGGTTATTTGATTGCCGCGCTTCCCGCTCCTCTCGGACGAACCATGATGCTCAACGATGTATTCGAGGATGTGGTTTCTGCAGATGGCCGTGTTATCCCACTCAATGGCGTGGAAACGGAAAACGGGAATTATAGAGGCGCCACTGAATATCTCACCAGCTTTCGACTGGATTCGGGCCTGCCCGTTTGGACCTACGACATAGAAGGATTGACGATTGAAAAACGAGTTTTTCTGCCCCATCGTCAAAATACAACGTACATAAATTATCGTGTTTCGGCGGGAACGGGCTCAGTGAAGCTGCGACTGCGACCGGCGGTGAACATGCGCAAGCATGAGAGCCCCGTGAACACGCCTTTGGACATTTATACTCTGACGGTACGAGGTCAGCAATATGAACTGCAGTGTTCAGACGGTCTTCCGCCGCTTCGAATGATGCTCATCGGCAACGATGGATCGTTCGCGATCGATTCCAGCAAGGTGTCTGACGTGATCTATAACATCGAGCGGAATCGTGGCTACACCTGGCGCGGAGATCTGTGGAGCCCGGGATATTTTTCGATACAACTTGCGCCGGGGCAGGATGCGACCCTTGTGGCTTCGACCGAGGTCTGGGACGTTGTCTCCGCATTGAGTCCAAACCAGGCTTGGGATTTGGAACACGACCGGAAACGGCGATTGCTGCTGGAATCTGATCCGAAGGTTTGCGGCGAGGCTTGCCACGAATTGGTCTGGGCGGCTGACCAGTTCCTTTTCACTCCGGTAGGAAGAAGGGAAGATACAGCGCGAGCTCGCGCGGCGGGAGATGAAATTCGCAGCGTGATCGCCGGATATCACTGGTTCACGGACTGGGGCCGCGACACTATGATCAGTCTCGATGGGCTGACGCTGGTCACTGGGCGCTCCGTCGAGGCCAGCTATATCCTAAGGACTTTCGCGCATTACATTCGAGATGGTTTGATTCCGAACCTGTTCCCTGAAGGGAAAAAAGACGGGCTGTATCACACCGCTGACGCCACTCTTTGGTTTTTTCATGCGTTGCATCGATACATCGAGCGCACAAACGACCATCATCTTCTGAAGCACTTGCTCCCGAAACTTCTGGATATCGTGAACCATCATCTGCGCGGTACGCGATTTAACATCCACGTGGATCCCGAAGACGGTCTTTTGGTTCAGGGCCAACAAGGATATCAGCTTACCTGGATGGACGCCAAGGTGGATGACTGGGTGGTGACGCCGCGCCGCGGCAAGGCAGTGGAGATCAACGCACTCTGGTATAACGCTTTGCGGTTGATGGAGAATTGGCTTCTCGAAGACGGGCGTGAGGACAAAGCGAAAGAGATTCGGGAGCACGCGGAGAAAGCCAAGGCGTCTTTTAACAAGCGATTCTGGTATAAGCAAGGGGGTTACCTCTACGATGTCGTTGATGGTGAAAACGGCCGCAATGATCCGGCCTGCCGGCCGAACCAGTTATTCGCGATTTCCTTGCAACATCCTGTGCTCGATCAATCCCGGTGGGAGGCGGTGGTCAAGATCGCCCGGGAGCGATTGCTCACACCCGTGGGACTCCGATCGTTAGCGCCTAACGATAAAGATTTCAAGCCGCGCTATGACGGTGATCTGCGCGCCCGGGACGCGGCCTATCACCAAGGCACGGTCTGGGCTTGGTTAATCGGCCCGTTTGTGGATGCATGGTTGAAGGTGTATCCAAACGATTTCAAAACAGCACGAACTTTCCTGGATGGTTTTCAGCCGCACCTGCGCTCGGCATGCGTCGGGTCAATCAGTGAGATCTTCGACGCCGAGCCGCCGTTTACGCCTCGCGGATGTTGTGCGCAAGCCTGGAGCGTGGCCGAAGTGCTTCGAGCGTTTGTGAAGACCAGCGGCACGCGGGAGACCGTTGAGCCGCAGCCTGAATTGGCTACCGCGACTGTTACGTAGCCTTTGTCCGCGACAATAGAGGCATGGACGCCTCTACCCGCACCGAATCGGACAGCATGGGGAGCATTCAAGTCCCTGCCGAAAAGTACTGGGGACCGCAGACACAGCGCTCGCTGATTCATTTCGACATCGGCGAGGATCGGATGCCGCCCGAGTTGATTCGAGCCTTCGGCGTGCTTAAGAAGTCTGCCGCATTGGTGAACCGCGAACTCGGCAAGCTGGATGAGCACAAGGCCAAGCTGATTAGCGACGCTGCCGACGAAGTAATTTCGGGAAAACTCAACGAGCACTTCCCGTTGCGCATATGGCAAACCGGCAGTGGAACGCAAACCAACATGAACGCGAACGAAGTGATCGCGAATCGCGCCATCCAATTAGCGGGCGGCGTCATGGGAAGCAAGAAGCCGATACATCCTAACGACGATGTGAATATGTCGCAGTCGTCGAATGACACCTTTCCCACGGCGATGCACATTGCGGCCGCAGAGCAGGTCGAGCGCAAGCTCATTCCAGCCGTGAAAGAACTTCGCGATGCGCTCGACCGAAAAGCGAAGGAATTCGCGCATGTAGTGAAGATTGGCCGCACCCACCTGCAAGACGCCACGCCGCTTACCGTGGGTCAGGAAATGTCCGGCTGGGTGTCCCTATTGGATCGCGATATCGAGCGTTTGCACGTTGCGCTCGATAATTTATATGATCTCGCGATTGGGGGAACTGCCGTGGGCACGGGCATTAACGCGCCTCCTGAATTCGCGGACCGAGCGGCGGCCAAGATCGCCCAGTTGACTGGCTTGCCGTTCCGATCTCATCCCAACAAGTTTGCCGCGCTTTCGGCTCATGACGAGCTGGTCGCGGCAAGCGGCGCGCTCAAGACAT
>JAFASD010000472.1 GCA_019244945.1 Acidobacteriaceae bacterium
TTGGGCATCGCCTATCTCGATCAACTTCAATATGCAGATGCTATACAGGCCTTCGGTGAAGCGGTCAGACTGAGGCCGGACTATGCCGATGCCTACATCAACATTGGCCTGACCAATATCGAATGGGAAAAATACGCTTCCGCGCGGGGCAGCCTAGAAAAAGCTCTGTCGCTCAGTCCGAACAACGCGCGCGCGCTCTACTACCTCGGTTTGGTAGAACGCCGGTCCGGCAACACCGACGCAGAAGTGGCCGACTTCCAGAAAGTCATGCAGCAATATCCACAATCTCGTGATGCGAGACGCGAGTTGGGGATTTCCTATTATCAGCAGCACAAGTATGTGGAGGCGCGCCAGCAGTTCGAGGCATTGCAGGCGATTGATCCGGATGATCTGGCTGCGCATTACAACCTAGCAGTCCTGTACCGGCGCATGGGTCTGAAGGAGAAGGCTTCCGAACAGGCCGCTCTCTTCGCAACGAAACAGGTCGATCCGGGAGCGCCCACCTATTCTCTTGATTTTTTGCGCAAACATCCGGAGATTTCGATCGAAAGCGTGCCATGGCACATGCATAAGGATCCTTTGCTCGACGCTTCCGCGCAGCCGCAGCACTGAACTTTTCGGAGCAGCAATTTGGATAGGAACCGACGGAGCTTTATTCGGTCATTAAGCCGCACGACGCTCGTACTTCCCTTCGTGGACTTGGCGGCGATGGCTGCCGCGCACCAGCAGGTAAAACTGCCCGGACCCATCGAACGCAGTTACGACGCGAAACCAGCGCCGCCTCCGAAAGGACCGAAATCTCCGATTGAAGGCACTCCTCTGGGCGTGAGTTTCGTGGACGTGGCCAAGCAATCCGGGCTAGCCGTGAAAACTATTTACGGTGGGGAAGGGAAGAATAAATACCTTCTGGAAACGACGGGCTGCGGTCTCGCTTTCTACGATTACGACAACGATGGATGGCTGGATGTTTTCCTGGTGAACGGGTGGCGTCTCGAGGGTTTTCCCCATGGGCAGGAGCCGCGCTGCCATCTCTTCAAAAACAATCGCGATGGCACGTTCACCGATGTGACAAAAGGTTCGGGCCTAGAAAATCGCACCGGATGGGGACAAGCCTGCTGTGTTGGCGATTACAACAACGACGGGCACGATGACCTTTTCGTCACCTATTACGGTCAGAATGCGCTGTACCGCAACAATGGAAACGGCACCTTCACCGACGTCACCGAACAAGCGGGTTTGATTCAGCCCGGCCCCAAAACGCGCTGGAACACCGGCTGCACCTTTGTCGACTATGACCGGGACGGTCACCTGGATCTGTTTGTTGCAAACTACGTAGATTTCGATCTCAAGACGGCTCCTCCGCCGGAGGCCGGCCCTTGCACCTATAAAGGATTGCTGGTGGCCTGCGGACCACCGGGACTGCCTGGCGGGAAGAACATTCTCTATCACAACAATGGCGATGGAACGTTCAGCGATGTTAGCCAGAAATCCGGCATTCTCAACACTGCCGGAACGTACGGACTGAGCGTTGCGGCATCGGACCTGGATAATGACGGCTGGCCGGACATTTACGTCGCGAACGATTCGACTACGGCGACGCTCTACCAGAACCAGCGGGACGGCACGTTCAAGGACATCGCGGTGGAATCGGGCGCGGCCTTATCTCCGGAAGGCAAGCCGCAAGCGGGCATGGGCGTTTCCATTGGAGACTACAATCGCGATGGCAATCTCGATGTTGTGAAAACCAATTTCGCGGGTGATACTGATTCGCTTTATACCAATCTCGGCGATGCAACGTTTGAAGATCGCACGTATCCAAGCGGCCTGGGCGTTAACACGCGATTGCTTGGCTGGGGCGTCGGCTTCTTCGATATGGATAACGACGGGTGGCTCGACATCCTGATGTCCAATGGGCATGTGTATCCAGAAGTCGACAAATCCAAGGCCGATCTCAAATACGCGGAGCACAAATATCTTTATCGAAATCTGCAGAACGGCCGTTTCGAGGAAGTAACGGACAAGGGCGGTCCGGGCATTTTGGAGAATGCTCCCGCGCGCGGGTGTTCCTTCGGCGATTACGACAACGATGGCGATATCGACATCGCGGTGAATTGCGTGAATGCGATCCCGCAACTTTTGCGGTGCGATTCAACGCTGAATCGAAACTGGATCAAGATCAAATTGGTGGGTGTTAAGTCGAACCGGACTGGTATTGGAACGCGCGTGATTGTGACCGCAAAAACCAAGGCGGATGCGCCGAAGCCGCTGGTGCAAATGGACGAGCTGCGCAGCGGCGGCAGCTATTTTTCGCAGAATGATTTGCGGATGCACTTCGGGCTCGAGCAGGCGGCCAAAGTGGATGCGCTCGAGGTTCGATGGCTGAGCGGGCAGGTGGACCGGTTTAAAGATCTGGACGTGAACCGGCTGTACGTCATCCAGGAAGGCGGGAAAATTTTGAGCGCCGAAGAGCTCAAGCCGGCCAGAAAAACGGCGGGCGCATGAAGCGTGGACGATTAGCGCTGCTGGTGCTCTTGGGCTTTGGTGTATGCGGGATGTGCGCCGCAGAAGAGACCTGCCCGTGGATGAACGCGGCGACAGCAGGCGGTTTATTGGGTGGAGATGTGACCGCTACGGTCAATTCTTCAGACAAGAGCAAAGAGGATGCGACCTGCGACTTCGTTCACCGCCAAGGACCGCTTGTGCAGGAGCTGATGATCGAGGTCCGCACGATGGCCGCGCCAGGCAAAGACCTCGCGAACTTCCTCGTGCGCTGCGAGAAAGCGACTCCATTGAAAGCCATTGGAAATGAGGCGGTCGTCTGCGATGTTTCCAAGCCCGGCGAGATCGTGGAGCAAGTAGTGGGCAGGGTGCGCGAGCGGGCGTTCGTCATCCGCGCTACTTCGGACGACCCCCGGGCGGCCCAGACCTCATTTCGCGAAAAAGCAATTAAGGCCGCGGAACAGGTTGCGGGCAATCTGTTCTAACGCGCGTCATCATTCGTCTTCCAGTTTGCTCCGTCAAGCACCAGCTCTTTCATGCCGCCGTCCTTTTCGCTTTGATGTCGACGGCAACATCCGCGAAGGAGAAGAACACATCAATCGCTCCGTGCCACCATTGAGTGAAAGCCGTCCCGAGCTGTACGCCCGTCTTGAGCGCGCCCGGCACGAGATCTCATCGCAGAACATTGCGAAGCATTGAGCATCCGGTTTCAGGCGGACAACGATCTCTTCAGCCCATCTGTGCCACCAATTCTCTTGAAGAAATCGAAATGGAACTTATTTCACAAAGTTTACCAGCGCAAACACACGAACAGAGCCGCAAAGAGCCGGAGTGCAGAACGTTCGGTTTAGTGCCGTTGCAAACGAGGGCACAGTTCGCCAACAGGTCTCCGCCTATTAAGGCGATGACAGGCTGATTGCCCATGGCTATTTGTCCTGACAAATTATGGTTAGAAGGGCTGAATCATATCACGCTTTCGGCGGTACGTGAGAGTGCTGCGCGCTCTCTGCTATGGCCCTCGAATTCATGGTGTGTTTTGGCTTGCTCGGGCTGCTGTTGACGGGTTTGGCGGGCAGATTGGGCGGCACGGCGACCTTCGATATAACACTCGACGTCGTGGACTGAAAATTCGGACCCATATTGGGCCGGATCGAAGGGTTTGTTCTCGCGCTTGGCCAAGAGATAGACCTTCGAGAGAGTGTCGAGGTCTTCTGCCTCGCGCTGGCTGCGCTCTTGTTGTAGGCGGCGAAGCTCGGCGGTTTCTTTTTCGCGCCGGCGGGCGAGGCGTCCTTCCTGGAGCTGCAGATTGCGAAGTTGTTTCTCATAGGCGAGAGAGGTTTCGATCTCGATCAAGCCGGGACGGAGTGAGGCGTCGTGTTGCTGGAACGAATCGGCAAACTCGATACGACCACGAGCGAATATGGCCATGATGAGACCGGGAATGCGCTTGAGACGCCAGGCGATGTCGGCAATTGACTGGGCGAGATCGCACTCCCGCTGGCCGAGCGGCTGGAGTTCCTTTGCGTAGGCGCGGATGTGGCGTTCGTATTCCGCGGCGTCATCGGAAGGCAGCAGGACGGTGCGGCCGGTCAATGCGGTTTTGACGGCGTTCAAGGAAGAGATGGCTTTGCCTGTTGCGGTTGTGGGGCCGGTTGAGAGCTGAGCATTGGCGCGGTTGGCGGCCAATTGGGCAGGAGAAATGGTGGGGTGTTCGGTACCGGGCTCGGTTCCGGAGTTTTCGATCTGCTCGGTTTCGGCGGAGGGAATCGATGCGAATTGGTTAGCGGCCCTGCGGGCTTCTTTCTGCGCTTTGCGCTCGGCGGCGCGGCGAAGTTGACGCGGTGTCATATGGTTTGCTTTTCGCAGAGGGAATGATGCGCCGATGGAGGAATAGCGCGTAAGTGGCTGAACGGGCGGGCGAAATAAATCGACCTGGTTCTGCGAACGCTTCACGCTACAGGCGGGTGTGCCCTTCTGCAAAGCGGACGATCCTGGCATGATACGGGCATGAAACCGATTTGGGATCGTCTGAATGTCGAACTGCTGATTACGCAATTTGTCGCCTGGCTGCCATCACTCGTTGCGGCGCTGGCGATCATGCTCTTCTTTTGGGCCATCTTTCGCACCACGCGTCCGGCGCTGCGGCATGTGCTGATGCGGACCGGCTTTGAGGAAGCGTTTGCCGGAATGATTGTAAATGTCTACCGGTTCGCCCTCGTTGCGTTCGGCGTGGTGATGGCAGCGAGCCAGTTAGGAATCAATGTAGGGGCTGCGCTTGCGGGTTTGGGAGTGGTGGGCCTCACGATAGGCTTCGCTGCGAAAGATTCGCTCAGCAATCTCATGGCCGGGTTCCTGATCTTCTGGGACAAGCCGTTCCACGTCGGGAACTGGATTACGGTCGGCAACTATCACGGGACGGTCTCGCAGATCACCATGCGCACAACGCGGCTGCGGACGCGAGACAACACGTCGGTGATTATTCCGAATGAGACCGTGATCAATCAAATTGTGGTGAATCACTCGAGCAACGGCAGGACTCGCCTGGAGATTCCTTTGGGTATCGGGTATCCACAGCGAATTCCGGAGGCCAAGCACGCAATCCTCGAGGCGGTACAGAGCGTTGAATGCGTGCTGCGCGATCCGGCGCCGGATGTTGTGGTGAAGAATCTTGGAGCTTCGGGAGTTGACCTGGTGATCTTTGCCTGGATCGCGAATGCGAAAGACGCTCAGCCTACTTATTTTCAAATTCTGGAGGCAGCTAAGATGAGTCTCGATAAGGCGGGCATTGGAACGCCGCCTCCTCGTATGGATATCGCTCTAGTTGCGATTGAGGGAGGAGTTTGGGCCGAGGCCGGCAAATTGGCGCAAGCTCCGCGTTAAAAGAGCCATTGAAGGCGCTATAACGCCTTTCGATGTCATCTCGCTACCACTTCATTTTTCTTAGGATCTTTCGGCATGCGGCTTTCGTCAAAACGGTATGAGCTCCGCCATCATGATGCAGCAGAGTGTCCAAAATTCACGAGAGGATTACATCGCGACGTTTCACACGTTTGCGCAAGCGGTGGAGAGGCTCATCTCCTTGCAGGAATGTGAGGAAGCGGACTCTTTTGCCGTTCGGCGGGCTGAGGGGCAAGTTCGAGAAGCGCAGAATGCGTATCGAGAGGCGCGAGAGAGGCTTGCGTCTCTACTGTTAGAGCGGCGCGGGTTGAAGTCGGCGCGTCTGACGAAGTCTCGAGCGACCGCGGTCTGCCTTTAGATTGGGCGGCGCGTCGAGTGTTTTGAAGATTTCCTCCCAACCAATTAGCTGGAAGCTTCTGAGCTTCCCTTCGCCGGTTATCATATAAACCCCGCGCTTACCTAGTTTCAATTCATTGCTTGAAGAGCGCATGGCCGCGATTCGATGCTAACAGATTGGGTGGCGAGTTTACACAAATGCGAGATGGAGAGTTCAGTGTCTGAATTCTATTCCAAGCAGTTTACGAAGCTGCTCCTGTCCTTTGGTCGTGACGCGTACCGCTCTCGTGCGGTCGAGCCGAGCCACCCACTTCATTTCGAAGAATCGTTGTGACAGCTCGGTTCCGAGGGCGCCCGCTAAGTGGTGGCGCCTTTCTGTCCAATCCAGGCATTGACGAGCGAGGTTACTGCGATTGGACTCGATCTCTGCAATAGGGATGCCCAATGCGCTGAACCAGAGGCGGCCTTCTTTGGTTACGCGGTATAGCTTATCGCGCGTTGGAATCAAGATGCCGCGTTGCTGTAGCGCGTCATTGATTTGAACCGCGAGAGTACCGGCGAGGTGGCTGTAACAAGTGCGGGCAAAAGCGAGCGGATGGCTGTCACTCTTTTTTTGCGGGACGGGTTGCTTTGTTCGAGGCGCCAGAGTGGCCAACGCTTCGATGACCGCGCCGACCTCCGGGCTGGCGA
>JAFASD010000509.1 GCA_019244945.1 Acidobacteriaceae bacterium
CTCCACTGTTCCTATCGTTTCCGCTTCGGGTAAGCCGACACGCGTGCACCAATCCAATTCTTGACGTTCCAAAGCCAAGCGACCGCACTTACTCCAAAGCGCACCCTCAACCAGCGAAACCCGATCTGTGAACGGCCTCAGGTTTTGCCGGCATATCTCCAGATTTGCCGAATCTGGTTCTACTGCGATAATGCGCACATTTGGGTATTTGTTTAGAAAGTATAGGCTGGCGAGGCCGATATTCGCCCCGCCATCGATGATCAGCTCGGGATCCGCGAGGTCTGCAACTACATCATAGTCCCGCCTAACGAAGATCTGATAAAAAACAAGTCCGTCACTCCCGTTGCCGCCACGAATGACGATAGGTGTTGAGTATCCCGGGACGCGGAGCCGATAGAGTCGGTGAGCAGAATCTTCGAACAGCAACGAGTCGATTTTGCGCCGGCAAAGCTGAAGGCTAGTTGCGGCGCCCAGAGTGTTGAATGCCCTGTAAAGGACTCGTAATCTTGTCAGAGGCCACAGAACTCCAGACAGCATACGCAGACATTGTACTGGCTGCCCATTGCGCGGAAAGAGCTCACGGCGCCCCAACAGGCAATGCCGTGGCGGGCCGTGCGTGCTTGGGAGCAGCCAGCCAGCGGCTTCGTAACCATAGGAAGGGCCATTCAATCAGAAGAAACGTCAATGCGGCCGTCGCCAAACAAAAAAGAAACGTGAGCAGATACGCAATGCAGAACGAAAGATAACCGTGAGCACGCAGAGGTGAAAGCCACCTGACAACAATCGGCAACAGCCCGAAATGATTCAGATACACGCCGTAGGAGAGGCGGCTGATGATATAGAAGCCTCTCCAATTCAATACTGCACTGGACGATATCAATCCTACCCCGTAAAAGGTAGCCGCCCCATAAATTAGCGCAAGCGATGTAAAGTTGAAAATATCGCGCGATAGAGAATACAATCCAACGGCAAGCGCAATCATCAGGACCGCACATAGCACCTTAAGCGCCGTTCGCATCTGCAAAATGCCTGGTCCCACAATGACAAACCAGGCGAGCAAAACCCCAAACGCAAGCCCGTCCGAATGCGTGTGAATGGGGCTGAACACATCGGAACGGAACGCGGAATTAGCACTCGACCCTCGCAAAGTGAGTGCACGGATAACCGGTAGCAATGTGAGCCACGCAACCGGTAACATCCAGCCGTGTCGCAGTTTTGCCATTCGAGAGAGCAGAAGCATAAGTATCGGAATCGATATATAAAACTGCTCTTCCGTCGATAACGACCATCCTCCTCCAATCTGGTGATGGAAATAATTCGATAAAAATAAGACGTCAGACCAGACGCCGCTGAGATTACGATGTATGAGCAGACCCTCAGCAAGAATGAGCAGCACGAAACTGTAATACAACGGCCAGATTCTCAAGCCTCGTCGCAATAAGAACGTCGGTATCCGGATGCGGCCGGTTTTCTGAAGTTCTTTCCAAAGCTGCATGCCGATTAGTAAGCCGCTGAGCACGAAAAACAGATCCACGCCGGTCCAGCCGAAATAGACCATCGGAAACGTCTTCATCCGCGCCGGCGCGCCGAATTCGCCCGCAAAGTGCCCGCCGAAAACGAGCAGAATGGCGAGGCTTCGTAGAACGTCCAGGTTCGCGATATTGTTGCGGGGAGGGTTCAATAGTCCCTGAACGCCCTCGATGAATATCCTGCGCAATGCGAGCGCTTCGTTCACGATCCTCCGGCAATAGGGTAAAAAAGTCCGGCTTCAAAAAGCTGATCGCGAAAGCCAACTGAGCCGGCGCATGTTGGCGAACCTGCTAATCCCCTCATCGTAGCTGAGCATCCACGCCATTAATGCAACCAAGCAGTTCGTCTCAGTGACAGATTCTGCAGAAAAAACCAGAAAAGCTGTAAATCTAACGGTTTCAATCGGTTCAAAGTCAGCCAGCGTCAATTCCAGTGCCCGCTCTGCATTCGGCTGATCCACATCACATGTTCCTCTTTGAGCGTGTGAAAGGAGCATCTGAATTGCTGCTGTACAAAACCCGCCGCGCTCTGATGAGTAGTTCTCACAGGCCGGCTGCTATACAAAACCATGAATCGGGCGGCGCCATCGGGAGACCTCGATTGCTGGCATCATTCCATTCCAAGTTTCTTCTTCTGGCGCTCTGCCTTACTCCGGCATTTGGCCAGACGGCGTTGAACCTGGCAACGCAAGCCCGCAACGCGGACTTTTCGACTTTCTCATTCACCAGGACCGTCACGGTCGGAAACAGTCTTCCGTCTACGTGTGGCCTAGGCCAGCTCTTCTTTAACAGCTCATCGGCTCCGGGCTCTAACCTATTCGGTTGTACTGCCGCGAATAGCTGGTCAGTATTGGGAGGAAATTCATATAGCTTTACACCGCCGCTGCAGCTAAATGGTAATACCGTTTCCATTCCCCAGGCGACAGGCTCAGTTGACGGTTTCTTGTCTCATACAGATTGGAATACATTTTCGGGGAAGCAGCCCGCCGGTAATTATCTAACTGCGCTGACTGGCGACATCACCGCCGCCGGGCCCGGCTCCGCGGCTGCGACGCTTGCAACGGTAAATGCAAACACCGGCACATTTGGCGATAGCACCCACGTGCCACAAATCACAGTAAATGGCAAGGGCCTGATTACCAGCGCAACATCTGTTGGGATCAGCGTGGGAGGAAGCGGTACCGTAACTCATACTGTCGGCGCCTTGACCTCCGGCCAATTGGTTATCGGCAACGGAGGAGCAGATACCCGAGTCAGTGATCTTACTGGCGATGTGACGACCTCGGGCTCGACGGCAACAACACTTGCAACCGTCAACTCTTCTTCTGGTCAGTGTGGTGACGCGACACATGTGTGTCAGATCACGACGGATGCTAAGGGACGCGTTACCGCCCAAGCCCCGATCGGCATCAGTGGAGGCGGAATTAGCAATCCGATGACGGCAGTGGGTGACATGATCGTGGGCGGCACATCTGGAGCGCCGGCCCGGTTAGCGGCCGGTACCAACGGCTATGTGCTGACGATCGTCAGTGGCACGCCCGCCTGGGCCGCCCCAACGGGGGGGAGTGGCAACCAGTGTGTGCAATATGCGTCGCAACTGGCTGACTTTGTTCCAACATTTAGCAGCACATCCGGAGGGACGCTGACCGTCAACGCGGGTGCCTCGACAACCACCCCTGTGATTGTCCGCGTTGGAACGAGCAGTTTCTATCGTGGAACAACTGCAGTCTCAGCTTACGTGACATCAGGCACGAACGACACAGCATATGCTTACATCGACGGAAATTCATCCAGCGGTACTTACGGCCAATTCGTAATTGGCACGTCCAGTGCCGCAATAGCATGCACCGGATGCATCACTGCCTCGAACATCACTGCGTTTCCAGCTAGCTCGCATCCGCTTTTCACTTGGACGATTTCATCAGGAGCTTTTGTTTCCAATGGCTACACGGATTACCGCTCGTTCATTCAATAACAAGATGAAGGCGTTGTTGCTTCTGCTGTTATTAGGGTCGGCGAGTGCTTTCGCCGCGACGCATCAGGCTCTGGTGGTCGTAAACGGTTCAAACGCAACCGTTCCAACTCGCCCAAATACGCCGCTATATAATGCCTCCACGAACTTTCGATTTGTTCTCAGGGTTCATAACTGTACAAATCAGGGATGGATCATGGGCGGCGACATGCTGGGCGGGTTTTCCATCAATACCGACTGTAACTCGATCAATTTCACAAGCGGTTCGGACGGCTCGACCGCTGCCGGCGCCACTTTCCCTTCGGGCTCGTCTGACGTCGTAGCCCAAGTACAGCGCATCAATGGCGGCCAACAGCTCTGCGTTGAGGTTTGGCGGACAAATACCGGAGCGTACAACGTCGGTTGCACGAATCCGAGCAGTCCAGGCGGTGCCGTCGACCTCCACCAGGCTAATTTTTGGCTCGGAGGCGGATACACAAACACCACCGATATCGATATCGACTACGTTCGATGGTTCTCAACCGTAGTCCCGCTCGGCACAATTCCGTCCGCTAACCCCGGTGGAGATATGGCCGATTGGGAACTCGACGGCGATGGAACGGACTCGAGCGGGCAAGGGCTGAATCTCACACTTCCGAACGGCGCTACCTTCGTGACGACTTCTCTTTATGGTCCGATCGTCGCGTTTCCCAGCGCGTCGAATTGCTTCATCAACAATACGTCGTCTCCGTGGTTCTGCGTTTACAGCATTGGGAATCCGGGAGCCACTCCACTGAATACGACTGCGTACTCTCCAAACCAGGGAGACACCCTAACCTATTCTTGGAATCAAGTCGATGGGCCCGTGACGGGCACCATCACCAACAACGCTGCGTCCCACACTACGGTCACGAACTTAACCACATTCGGTCAATATGATTTTCAGCTAACCGCGACAGACACGGAAGGTGAACATAGTAGCGGCACCATCACGCTTGGCATGGTCAAGGTTGGTTCGTCGAGTAATAACTGCTTGGTCTCGGATGTTCCCTCGAATCTTCAATACTTGATCGGCCCTCTAACCCCGTGGGGCTCGAGTTGCGATCCTTGGCCCTGGTATGACGTTGCGGAAATCGCCAATGCAAACGTATTAATGTCTGAGTTTCGTATTCCTCCATCGGCAAGTCGCGCCGCCAATCCGGGAACGATCACCGTCAATGCGGGCGTTAATCCGCCAACTATAACCGGAACCGGGACGCACTTCACTACGGATTGTTCTGCAACCGTGACACTTCCTTCGGGAAGCCCCTCGGCGGCGCCGAACTGCAACAATATCGAGATCTGGATCTGGTGGAATGCCGAAGGTGGAACCGGGAACGGCAGGCATGCGGTACAAATCAGCGTTCAGGACGACACGCACGCGACGATCACCAGCGAATATTACTACGCTGCTCCTGCTCCTTACAGTGGTTTGCAATATTCATATGTCGACTACAATGACGTCGGCGTCCCATTTGCAATTGCTCAAAATGGCGTGGGTGGCTCTTATAACTGGAACTACTACGACAACGTGATTGCATTTTACCGTCTCTACTATCGAACGGGACTTACGGCTTACCTTACTTACGCTCGAACGTTGGCAGACGCATGGTGGGTCTATGCGTTGGACCATGGTTACAATCAGGCCCCCAGTTTCCCTCGCCTGCTCGGTCTACCAGGCATGATGGCGCGCGCCATTGAAGGCGGCTTTACGTCTCGATGGGCTGGAATTGAAAACAAAGTGCAACAGGGCCCTCAGGGGGTTCAAAATCCTCCCAACACGGAGGACGTGCGGGAGAGCGGATACTCGGAAAGTTACCTTGCACTTCTCACCGTATTGGATCCGAACATTACGGGAAATCCCACAAATCAATCCAACTATTGCGGCACTCTGGCAAATTCCGTAAATACCTTCTGGGCGAACGCATTTTCGCAGGGCGGCGGCATACCCATGATGGACTTTTTCAAAATCAACGCAACTTATCCCAGCATCGGTTTAGAAGTCGAGCCGCTCCAGTTAGTCATTACAGCTACGGGACTCAGAGACGCATATCGCGCCGCTTCCAGCACGAATTGTCACGACTCGACAACGGCTGCGAATGCTATTAATTTTGCAAAAACGGTCGCCAACTTCATCTATCAATCCGGCCAAATGGGGTTCCGGTCAATTCCGGCCGCGAATGGAGGCGGAGTAGGCAGAGCCGGAACAGCTTTTACCGTCGGCTCCCATTTTCTTGCGTCTGGTGGCACGGCAACGCAAAGCTGCAACTTCCTTTTTCAAGGTTCATCGGCGGCTTGCGTTCCAGGAAAAGTGAGCGGGACTGTTGGATCCACCACTCTCACTGGCGTGGGTACAACATTCACGCACAGTTTTCATTGCAATGGCACGGATGGAATTGGGATCATCAGTCCTCCTGATAACGCTAACGTAGCTCAGGATCAAGGATATGTGGTCGCTTCCTGCGCGTCAGATACGCAATTGACGCTTGCTTCTCCCTTGGTGTACGCACCTTCCTCCTGGGATATCGAAGAGACGCAGCTTGATACATACAGCGGCTCTACCTGCGCTCCGATGCAGACTGCCTACTGTTACACGGGCACGGGTAATACCCAGCCGAGTGTAGATTACACCATCGACAACGCCGGAATCCTGGGCTGGATGTATCAATTCACCGGCCAGCCAGTTTACCGGAGTTGGGCGGATGACTTATTCGGAGCCGCTTACGGCGGTCCGGCTGGCGGTCCCGGCACAACGGGGCCTCCCGCAGGTCCCATGGCCAGCGGACAAACAACAAGCGCATACGGCTATATCAGCGCCTTGCCGAGTTGCAATACATCAGCACCCCCTTGCGGCGGGGTCGGTTCCGTCACCGACGCCACGGGAACACATCCTGCTCATTGGGGCAAGGATTTTGGCGTGGGCTCCGGTTGGTCCGGCCAGGCGGATAACTTTTTTGCCTATCGCTTGATGGTTCCTTCTTCGCAGTGCGTTTCCCATTAACTGCTGTTCAACGGTTCCGGAGAGGTCATCTCCGGAACCGTCCAGCATAGACGCATCCCTGATCATTTCTTCCGCTCTGCGCACATTTTCCCCGCGTGAGACACTGGAAAATTCGGGTTTTCCTCCCGCTAATTTCTCGAACTCGCGATGACATCCATCCCCAGAAATGGTCCCATTCGCACTGTGCTGCTTGGCGCGGGTGTGGTCGCGGGCACTCACATACGCGCCCTCAAGACGTTCGATGACATCGAAGTTGCCGCCATCTGTGACCTGGACGAACCAAAAGCGCGCGCACTTTCCGAACCAAACGGCATTCCGCTCACATTCGATAATTTGGACGCGATGCTTGAGAACGTTTCTCCGCATGTGGTCCACGTTCTTCTACCTCCATCCGCGCACGGAAATACGGTGAAACGATGCCTCGAAGCCGGCTGCCACGTGTTGGTCGAGAAGCCGTTCTGTATATCGGCGGCAGAATGCCGAAGCGTAGAAAGAGCCGCAATTGACGCCGGATGCCGCATCGGCGTGAA
>JAFASD010000093.1 GCA_019244945.1 Acidobacteriaceae bacterium
GGCCAAACGGAGCCAGTCCACTCCTCGTTGTAGAAGGGATTCTCGCCAGCGGTGACTTCGCCCCATCCCGAAATATCATCGGCAAAAACTTCCACCAGAATGATGTCACGCTGCTCGGTGCGCCCGAAGCTGGTCTCAAAAAAATGGACTAGCGGCATGCGTATCTGGCGAAGTATGATCCGATCTATTTTGATTCCCATGGCCCCAGCAGATAGATGCCTGCGTTTTCCTGTTTCTGAAATCCTATGACCGCGAGTCCAGCTTGAAAGTGCTGCGCGAATTGCTCGCCAACAGAAGTCTGGATCTCACGAGCCCGGTCGGGTTCCCGTTGACGTAAATGCCTGATTTCCGAGGGAACAGAAATGCGCCCCTCCGTTTGGGGCCGGTCGAAGGGCCTGCGATTGCAAACGGCATCCACCCGCGGAGATCGAATCCACCATTCAGCTACCAGGCGGTCGGTGGGAAGGCCGCTATGAAGATGACTGCTGGTCGTGCCGTATTGGTTATGCATATAACGGCGGCCGACAGCGCCGAGACGCTCAATGTTGAAGAACGCGTTCTTGATCTCGAGAGGATCAAAAGTCCATTCAATCAGATCAATGCCGCGCGCCATGGCAGCTTCGCGCTGTTTCAGCTTCAGTTTGCGCCCAAGACCTGTGTTTCTGTAATCCGGCAGCACGCCTAACATATGGCTGTGCAGATAGAATTTGCCGCCGGGCTTGAGACCAGGGATCGCAAGACAGAATGCAACCATTTTCGATGCATCAAACGCGCCAAGTACCTGTCCTCCAATCTTGCTGGCAACCACAAAAAGACGAAGGGGCAAGAGCTCTATATCCTCAAATCCCCAAATTTCGCGTTGCAGCTGAACCGCAGCGGCGAATTTGTCCCTTGTAGTAAGCTCGTGAATCTCTATTGGCGAATGCCGCGTCATTCTTTTTTCGTTCTTAAACCGCCATCATTGTAATGCAACGATTCAGAGATAGTAACGAAGTCGCCCGAAATTGAGACAAACGTTAGACTGATTACCGGTAACGCAACAAAAAGGGAACTGAATGGCTTTTGAAAATCGAATCAAACTAAAAGGGAGTGAGCGACGCGCTCTTCCTGGTTCAACGCCTGTTGGCGCGGTTGACCCAAACGAGACTGTCAGGGTCACGGTCTTTTTGCGACCCAAAGGAGCGGCGCCTGCCGTCCCGGGGACAGGGACACCCAGGCGCCTTTCCCACGAGGAATTCGCGCAGCGGCACGGCGCCGATCCGGCCGACATCGCGCTAGTCGAAAAGTTCGCTCACGCTTATCAGCTCACCATCGTGGAGAGCAGTGCGAGAAAGCGCAGAGTCATTTTGACGGGGACAGCACAGCTCGTGTCACAGGCATTCGGGGCTGAGCTCGTCTGCTACCGGGTTGAGAGCACGGGGCATAACTTTCGCGGACGCACGGATTCGTTGACCATTCCGGCGGAACTGGAAGGGGTAGTCGTCGCGGTATTGGGATTGGACACGCGGCCGATCGCCAAACCGCACATTCGGAGGAGCCCCAGATTGCTACCCCACCAAGTCGCAACAGCTACGTACACGCCGCCTCAAGTGGCTGCGCTTTACAATTTTCCAGGCAATGTAAACGGGTCCGGGCAAACCATAGCCATCATCGAACTCGGGGGCGGCTACAGCACGACAGACCTGCAAACGTACTTCAGCGGTCTCGGCATAAATGAGCCAAGTGTCACCGCGGTATCGGTCGATGGCGGCCAGAATTCGCCGGGATCCCAGGCCGATGCAGAGGTGATGTTGGATATCGAGGTGGCGGGCTCCATAGCGAATGGGGCAAATATTGCGGTATATTTCGCGCCTAACACGGATCAGGGCTTCATTGACGCAATTACGGATGCGGTGCATGATACGACGCGAAATCCGTCCGTTGTTTCGATCAGTTGGGGAGGTCCGGAAAACTCCTGGACGCAGCAATCTCAGACGGCCATGAACTCGGCCCTTCAGGACGCGGCAACTCTTGGAGTGACGGTCACGATTGCAGCGGGCGACAACGGGTCGAGCGACGGGGAATCGGATGGGAATCTTCACGTCGATTTTCCGGCCTCCAGTCCCTTCGCGCTGGCGTGTGGCGGCACTACTCTGGTTGGCTCCGGCACGAGCATTTCTTCAGAGGTTGTTTGGAATGAAACCGCGAATAACGAAGGCGCGACGGGCGGTGGAGTGAGCAACGTCTTCGCTCTGCCGAGTTACCAGAGTTCCGCCGGGGTTCCGGCTCAACCCCAAACTAGTTTTGTGGGCCGGGGTGTTCCGGATGTCGCAGGAGATGCTGACCCCACTACCGGGTATCAGGTGCTGGTGGATGGCCAGAATGAGGTGGTTGGCGGAACGAGCGCTGTCGCGCCCCTATGGGCCGCTCTAGTGGCTCTTCTCAACCAGCAACTCGGAAGTAATGTAGGCTTTCTGAATCCGAAGCTTTATCCGTTGGGTGAGTCCGTTTTTAATGACATCACGAGCGGGAATAATGACGACAGCGGTTTGGGATACTATAGCGCTCAGACGGGATGGGATCCCTGCAATGGACTCGGCAGCCCGAACGGGTCGGAAATCTTGAACGCGCTCTCTTCCTCCAGCACTTCCAGTAGCGAACGGGTCGTGATAAGCGGCAGTGCTCCGCAGCACAATCCGGCAGATACGATGTCGGAAATTCCCGATCCCGAACAACAGGAGGTGACTGCCACGCTGATTATTCAGAGAAGCCAACAGTCCGACGCAGCCTCCCAAATTGGGCAAGATCTGCTTTCAGGAAAGGCTCCGCACTTATCGCTGAAACAGGCCGAGGAAGCGACGACGGCCGATCCAAAAGACGTGGCAGCCGTTTGCGCCTTCGCTCGCGAGTATGGATTGACGATTCTGGAGGAGAATCCCCAAACGCGAACAGTGCGCGTGCAAGGCTCGGCGCAACAGATGGATCAGGCGTTTGCGATCGACCTTTGCTGGGTTACGGATACGAAGGGGAACCGATACCTCACCTATATGGGACCAATTTCGATTCCCAAGTCGCTGTCGGGTGTAGTCACAGCCGTGCTTGGGCTGGATCAGCGCCCGGTTGCGAAACATCATGCAGCCAGGTAGCCGCCCATCTCAATAAAGCGGTTTTTCGGCCGGCGGTCGTGTTTTCCAGCGGCGGTGAATCCACATCCACTGGTCGGGATATTGCCGAATAATCTGCTCGAGAACGGAGTGGATGCGCTGTGTGTCCGCGACGACGTCTCCGCTCATTTGTACTTCCGGATAAAAGCGCAAGACGTATCGGCCGGCGCCTTCGTCCCAGATAGCAAAACCGGGAACAACGGGTGCTTTCGAATGATAGGCCAGTTTGACGAACGCTGAGCCGGCACAGGCCAATTTCCCAAAAAAATTGACGAACACGCCTTCGCTCGCGCCCGTATTTTGATCGATCAGAATGCCGACTGGATCGTTATTTCTGAGCGCCTTAATCACCGCGCGCGCGCCATCTTTTTTCAAAATCAAGTGATTGCCGGATCGAGTGCGGCGGGACTCCACAAGGCTATCAATCAACGGATTATCGAGAGGCCGTACCATGACATGCATGGGCTCCGTCAGGATGGCATGCGCGAAGGCGCTGAGTTCCCAATTGCCCAAGTGCGCTGTCGCGATCAAGACTCCCCGACCCTTCTTCTTGGCATCGCAATAGTTCTCCAAACCTTGATAGGAGATCCACTTGGAAATGTTGGAAACGTTGAGTGATGGAAAGCGGGCTAGGGAGACAAGGAGACGCGCGATAGAGCAAAAGACGCCATCGATAATTCGATTACGTTCCCGCTCATCGAGGTCCGGGAACGCGAACGAAAGATTCTTCAGACCCACGCGGCGAAGCTTCGGGACAGCAACATCGAGCATCCGGGTAGATGCGCGCGCGAGGCGGTTCGAAGCGGGTAGGGGTAGCCAGCGAAGCGCGTGCATTACCGGAGCAGCGAGCGCGTACTCCATCCGCGCCAAAAGCCTGCTTTTCTTCTGGGCCAATTGTGGAGTTTAATCGATCCAGCCGCCGCCGAGAACCAAATCGCCATCGTAAAACACAGCGGCCTGTCCCGGCGTGATGGCGCGTTGCGGCTCTTCGAAACGCACTTCAAGGCGGGAATCAGCGGCAGGCATCAACATCGCACGAGCCGCCGCGTGTTTATTTCTGATTTTGACCAGTGCGGGACGAGGCTCTCGGGGCGGATCAATCGATAGCCAATTCACTTCTCTTACCATCAACGAAGACCGCATCAAATCCTCGTTGCGGCCCACCAGTACACGATGCTTTTGCGGCTCCGTGGCGATTACATAGAGTGGCTCGCGCGCAGCAATACGCAGTCCACGCCGTTGTCCAACCGTGAAGTGATGCGTTCCGCCGTGTTGACCGAGAACCCTGCCTTCGGTATCGACGATGTCTCCTTCCATTTCCTGCGGTTGGATGCCCTGCTCGGCAAAATATGCATCGATGAAGGCAGCGTAATCGCCATTTGGAACAAAGCAAATCTCTTGGCTATCGTTTTTTTCGGCAACCGGCAGGCCAAGCTCGCGCGCGAGTTCGCGCACCTGAGGCTTGAGCATCCCGCCCAGCGGAAACCGGGATCGGGCGAGTTGAGTTTGTGTCAATCCGAATAGGAAGTAGGTCTGGTCCTTTGCCGCATCGATGCTGGTTCGCATCTGATAGCGGCCCGTCATGTCATCAAACTTTAAGCGGGCGTAATGACCTGTCGCGATGGAATCCGCTCCAACGCTATCGGCCATCTCGAGAAATTGGTCGAATTTGATGAAGTTGTTGCAAAGGGTGCAGGGGATGGGCGTGCGTCCCTCGAGGTAGTCCTGAACGAAGGGCTTAACAACCTCCTCTTCAAATCGCTCTTCAAAGTTGACAACGTAGTAAGGAATGCCGAGCGCGGCGGCGACGGAGCGGGCGTCGTAGACATCGTCGAGCGAGCAGCAGCGGCCCACGGCTCCCCCCTCGGGGGTCAATTCGGGCAAGCGCCGTTGATTCCACAGCTGCATCGTGAGACCGATGATGTTGTGCCCCTCTTGCTGTAAAAGGCCCGCGACCACGGAGCTGTCCACGCCCCCAGACATTGCGACGGCAATCGGAGAGCCGGTTTCAGACAACAAGCGACCGCTCCAATCTGACGTTTGCTCGAAGTCTACTCAGGAAAGCGGTGACTGCTTCGATGAGGACGCGTACGTCCTCCGCCGTGTTGTAGCGCCCGAACGAGAACCGCACGCTGGAGCGGGCTTCATCGCGACTCCGTCCCATAGCGAGCAAGACATGCGAGGGTTCCACAGACCCGCTACTGCACGCAGAACCTGTCGACACAGCGATGCCTTTTCTGTCAAGAGCGATGACCAATGCTTCAGCGGAAAGGCCGCAAAACAACAAATTACTGGTGTTTGGCAAGCGGCCGGGTGTCGCGCCATTGATTACGACACCGCCTCGGTAGAGAACTTCGGCCTCAAACCGGTCGCGCAAATCTGCAAGGGCGTCAGCTATGCTCGGTTCGCACAATTCGACCGCGCGCGCAAAGCCCATTGCTGCTGGGACATTTTCGGTACCCGCCCGCCGCTCTCGTTCATGACGTCCGCCGTGTTGAATACCACGTAAGGGCGTTCCTTTCCGCACATACAGACCGCCGATTCCCTTAGGGCCAAAAATTTTGTGAGCGCTTATTGAATAGAGATCGACATCGAGTTCCTGAACGTCGACCCCAATCTTGCCAAAGGCTTGCACGCCATCGCAATGCAGAAAAACGTTCCGGTGCCGGATCAGGCCGGCAATTTCCTTGATCGACTGAATCGTGCCAACTTCATTGTTGGCATGCATGACCGAGACTAATACGGTGTTTGGGCGCAGATTGCGCTCGACCTCCCGGGCATCGACAATACCGCGCGAATCGACACCCACGTATGTAACCTCGACGCCCTCACGCTCCAGTTGCCGGTAACACTCCAGAACGGAGGGATGCTCGATAGCTGTGGTGATGACGTGTTTGTAGGGGCCTGGGAGATTTCGCACCAATCCTAATATGGCGAGATTGTTCGATTCCGTTCCGCCGCTTGTAAAAATGAACTCGGCCGGCGAGGCATTCAGAAAGCGGGCAATTGTGCGCCGGGATTGCTCCAAGTGTTGGCGCGCCAATTGGCCTTGGCGGTGAGTGCTCGATGCGTTCCCGAAAACTTCGCGCAGAGCGACAGTCATGGTATCAGTCACCTCAGGCGCAAGGAAAGTGGTCGCGTTGTGATCGAAGTACAGCACGTTTAGATCTTCAGAAAGCTCGCGCAAGGCGCGAAAATCAGGAGGAATCGCGGGTTTTCATTACAATTCTAGCAGCGTATGAGCGCTTCTCGTGTTCCTCCGATTGTCACTTTGACCACCGATTTCGGCTTGCTGGATCATTACGTGGGAACTATGAAGGGCGTTCTGCTGACCCGCTGCCCGGATGCGCAATTAGTTGATATCAGCCATGAGATCCAGCCGTTCTCTATTTATTCGGGTGCTTACGCGATTGATCAGGCCGCTCCTTACTTTCCGGCCGGTACAGTTCACGTGGTGGTCGTGGATCCAGGGGTTGGAACGAGTCGCAAAGCTGTGCTGATACAGGCGTTAGACCAATATTTTGTCGCTCCGGATAACGGGGTTCTCAGCCTGGTGATCGGTCGGGATGATAGTCCGAAAGTCCGTGAGATCACGAACTCCGCGCTTTGGCTGGAGTTGCCGTCCTCCACGTTTCATGGCCGGGATATCTTCGCTCCCGTCGCGGCTTCGATTGCGAGCGGGGCGGCGCGGATGAAAGACGTTGGCCCGGTTCTGGAGCGCATTGAGCTGCTTCCCGATCTTGAGCCTGAGCAGATCGAGCATGGGACCTGGAGAGGCAGATTACTGTCGATTGATCGATTTGGAAATGTGATTACAAACTTCAAAGCTTCAGAATTCAGATCAATCTCATCCGGACCCTTTTTCATCCGCTGCGGGAACCATGAAATTACCGAATTTCGGGCCACATTTGAGAACGCGCCGCAAAATCGCTGTTTCGCTTACTTCGGCAGCTCCGGGTACGTCGAATTGGGAATGAAGCAGCAAAGCGCCGCCGTGTTCCTGCAGGCGTCATCTGCGGACTCACTGACGCTCCAGGTGCTTACTATGCGATGATGCTTCTAAACTGTGGAGCATGCCTGAAGATGAAAACAGCGCGGCTCGTATCGATTCAGGTCGGAAAGCCGCGGGAAGTGAAGGCTCACAATGGCGAGACTCTCACCAGCATATTCAAGTCTCCTGTATACGGCAAAGTTGCCCTCCGGGGCTACAACCTGTATGGTGACCAGCAGTCCGATCTGACAGTACACGGCGGCCCAAACAAAGCCGTGTATCTTTACCCTTCCGAGCATTACAGCTACTGGGCGGAGGAGTTGCCGGATATGGATCTGCCGTTTGGCATCTTCGGCGAGAATCTGACGACCGAAGGCGTGACCGAAGAAGCGATGCATATCGGCGATCAACTGCGCATCGGCACAGCCGTTTTGCAGGTTTCTCAGCCCAGGATGCCTTGCTACAAGTTGGGCATTCGTTTTAGCCGAGCCGATATGGTGAAACGGTTTTGGAACAGCGGACGATCCGGTATCTATTTCTCTGTGGTTAAAGAGGGAGAAATGGAAGCCGGTGACGGGATCGAGCGGCTCGCCGTTCACCCCGAGCACGTGAGCGTTGCCGACGTGGTGCGCCTTTACAAGCGCGAGATCCGGGATCCCGCTCTTTACGAGCGCGTGCTCCGAGTGCCTCTATCTGGAAGTTGGAAAGAGGAAATCCGCGAGCGCTGGACCGAGGCCTTCAGCACTGCGTAATCGCTCATCGGAATTCATAGCCCGGTTTCAGCTGGCAGCGATAAAGCTTAGATTGATCGGCATCCGTCTTTTGACTGCACGAGGCCCACGACAGGATGAGATCCGGGCCGAGCGGAAACACGATGGGCAGATTGTTCAATTCAGCTTCGATGCTCGGCCCTTGCGCCGAGGGCGGAAGCGTGAAATTCATACCGCCGCCGAAGATCACCGGATAAGAGTGGCGGGTCATATCACTGGCGAAAGTGCGCGTCACTTCGGCTTCCACCAGGAAGGTGGCGGTCGCCGACCAATCGAGCGCAACCACTTTGATAGTGCGCGCGTTATTCAGGAGTTGGTCGGACTGAATGCTCGTAAACGGACAAGGTCCGGCGATGCAAGAAGCTCGCGCATTCACGAACTGATTGTTCCCTTCAGCATCAAATGAAGCAGACCCGATTGCGGCTTCCCATTTTCCATCCGGGGAGCAGGGTGGGCGGCTATCGCAGGGAACGCCCCCGGCGTTCACGACCTCAAAGGTTTTGGCAAAGCTCCCGACATTAACCGTACTTGTAGTTTTCATGGAATACCGGATCCGAACGCCGGTGATTGCTGTCGGGGGAGCAGTAGTGGTCGCGCTGGCAGCGGATGAGAGGGGCTTCAGGCGTGCAATGTAGAGCTGGCCTGTGGCAGACTCTGTGATGTCGAGCGGCTCGTAGCCGGAATGCCGGAATTTCAGCGCGACTGGTTCTCCACGTTTGATTTTGGAATTTAGCATTACGCGGAACAGACCTGAGGAATCGGAGGTGGACTCGCGGGTAAACGGTCCGGTCGTTGCCGTAATCTGGACACCGCCGATCGGCATCTGCCTGCGTGGATCTACGGCTTGCGTGAGAACAGCGCCCGTTATAAAGAATGAGGGCGTTTGTGAAGGGCGAAGCGTGGCTATTACACCGGCAACAATGCCCGCGACAATCAGGATTCCGCTAGTAAGGGCTGCCTTTTGCCCTCGTGTCACTCGATTGGTCCCTCCGGTCAGATTTTATGATGTTGATGGCTAAACATATGAGCCGTGAACGGATTTCGCGACGCCATCTTATACAAGGACTGATTGGAACAACTGTGTCTCTAAGGGCGAGCGGCCAGACAAAGCGCGCGCTCAGCTTGCCTGCAGCGAGCGACACGGAGAAAATTTCACAGGAAGACGATGCGTTCCTCGAGGATCTAGAAAGGGCCAACTTCCAGTTTTTCGTGGATCAGGCGGATCCGGAAACCGGACTCGTAAAAGACCGGTGCAACGTGCGAGCTGCAGATAAGACGGTTGCGGCAAACGTGGCGGCCACTGGATTCGGACTGACCGCTCTTTGTATCGGGCACAAGCGCGGATATATCTCGTTAGCCGAAGCGCATCAGCGTGTCATCACGGCGTTGCACTTCTTATGGGCGAAGATGCCGACTCATCGGGGATTCTTCTATCATTTCGCGAATGTAAAGACCGGCGAAAGAGTGTGGGAATCAGAGGTCTCATCCATCGATACGGCAATTTTACTTTGCGGAGTCCTTACGTGCCATCAGTATTTCCGCCGCCCGGAAATCACACGGTTCGCGTATGACATTTTCAGCCGGATCGAATGGACGTGGTTGTCGGAAGACACGTCTTTGCTTCCGCACGGCTGGTCGCCGGAGACCGGATTTCTGCCGTATCGGTGGGATTACTACAGCGAGCTGATGATGATTTATCTTTTCGGCCTCGGGTCTGCGACTCATAGCTTGCCGCCCGAAGCATGGAATGCCTGGAAACGCACGACCTTCGAATATGAGGGACTTCGTTATATCGGTTCGTTCGCGCCGCTCTTCATTCATCAGTATTCACAGGCGTGGTTCGATTTTCGGGGCAAGCGGGATCGCTATGCCGATTACTTCTTGAACTCGATTATCGCCACCGAAGTGCACCGCATCTTTTGTTTAGAGTTGGGCAAACAATTCCCCGATTACACGGAAGATCTGTGGGGCGTCAGCGCATCGGATTCGCAATATGGGTACGTAGCGTGGGGAGGGCCTCCAGCAACTGGACCGATTGACGGGACTATTGTGCCAAGCGCGGCCGGAGGTTCACTGCCATTCTTACCGGAGGCAACGCTGCGAGTGTTAAAGACCATAAAATACCGGTACGGAACGGGCGCGTGGAGTCGCTATGGCTTTGTGAATGCCTTTAATCCTTTGAAGAACTGGTACGACACGGACGTGGTGGGTATTGATACAGGCATCACCATGTTGATGGCAGAGAACTTGCGAACCGGTTTTGTTTGGAATACTTTCATGAGCAATCCGGAGGCCGAGCGTGGGTTTCAACGCGCGGGATTTAGCAGCTATTCAGTGGACTACAAAGCGGAACAGGACAAATTAGAAACCCGTACCACGTGAAGAATGGTAAATCAGACAGAGTAATTTGAAGAAGGAGGACTGGTGACCGCCGTTCTTGAGCGATTGACACTCGAGCAGTTTCGAGAGAAGTACGCCGATGAGAAGCCTTATTGGGAATTCTGGGGCGGCGAAGCCATACAGAAACCGTTGCCGACCAGACTTCACGCTAAGCTCCAGCTTCTTATCGCGAACATGCTTCAAGAACTCGGGTATAGATCTTATACCGAACTCACACTTCGGATCGACCCGGGATGGGAGCCCACGCCCGACGTCGTAGCTTCACTCAGCCCTTTACGGGAAGACTATCCGACCAAACCCGTTGATGTAGTGGTAGAGATTCTATCGCCGGAAGATCGCTTTGTGAAGGTGATCGGAAAGTGCCAACGCTATGCGAGCCTGGACATTCCAGAGATTCTTGTACTTGATCCCGTGGAACAGTGTGCATGGGCTTGGCGTCCCGAAACCGAGGATCTGGTCAGGGTTGTGGGTGAGTATCGATTTCGCAGCCGTGAGGATGTAGTCCTGACGATGCCGAACGTGTGGCTGCGATTCAATAAAGAATGCGCGACTGAATGAAACTGATTCAGTTCATGCCGGCGCCTTTTAGCGCCGCGATGAGTTCGGTTTCTTCTCTCGAACCTACGAAGTGCGCAGCAATTCTGCCTTGTGGGTCGATTACGAGAACAGTTGGAATAGCGCGACAACCGTAGAGCTTGTGAACCTTTTTGTCGCCGTCATGCAGCGTGGCTAAATCGGGATGATATTTGTCCAGGAAGTGCTTCGCCGTCCCCGCGTCTTCATCGTTGACGCCGAAGACAACAACGTTTCTGTCTTTATACTTGCGGCTGATTGCCTCAATGGCCGGCAGTTCGTGGCGACAAGGCATGCACCAACTCGCCCAGAAGTCGAGCAGCACAATTTTCCCGCGGAGACTCGAAAGCCGCACTGGTGAACCATCGAGGGTGTTCAAAGTAAAATCAGCTGCTAACTGGCCCACCAAGCCTATGTTTCGCTCGCTCGGAAGGGAAACATCGGCGACTTCCCTGCTCCCATTTCCCGGCTGGAATTCGAAAAGTTCCGGGCCCGGCACTCCCTCCGAAATTGTCTTGTAATCCATAACGGTCTCCGCTTGCGCGCCATTCGTGAGTATCTGGGATTCGATGTGGCGCAAGACGAAAAAACTATCACGCGCGATAAACAGGCGGTTGGTAGAACCTTTGGTGACAATCCGAATTACGTAACAATCTACTTTGTCGCCGTCGAATTTGATCTTCTCTGTTTTGTTTTCGAGAACAGCGTCAGGGTAGCGCGCGAAACCTGTATATCTTGCGACAAACAAGCGCTGGTATTCGCTAAACAGATCCTGTGCCATGGAAGGTTCGGCATCCTGGCCATCGGGATCATCATCCGGCATTTCGGCGATTTCCTGCTTCGACCAGATTTTTTGTTTTGGGAGCGCCTTCCAGGTGAGTTTCCCGTCGCTCACTCGGATCTCGAGATCCCTTCCGTTATTTTCTTCCACGCGAAACATGCCGTTCGGGCCTACAGCGAGCGAAATTTTGTGCTGCCCTGCAAATGGCCGCCCTCCCCGCATCATGTTGAGCTGCTCCTCAGCCTCAATCTGATAACTAGTCAGACTTTTGTACCGCTGAGCGACTTTACTCAAGATGTCAGCGGATGTTACAGGATAGGCAGCACCTGCGAAGATTGCGGCAAACAGACAAAGCGTGATCGGGCGAAAGCACGTTTGCATAGCACTTCATTATCGACGATGTGCTTGCAATTAAAGGGCCAGACGTCAGGAGCGGATGGCCTGGAGACGAGCGATGCGATCGGCTGTTGAAGGATGAGTCGAAAAGAGCCGCATGAGGCTTTCGCCGGTGAATGGCTTGATGATGAACAGGTGAGCAGTCGAGGGCGTTGCCTCTAAGGGCATGCGCTTCGAATAGTCGTCGAGCTTTTGGAGCGCTGAAATCAGCTCGTACGGTTTGCCGGTATATTTGGCGGAGGCGGCGTCCGCGTCGTATTCGCGACTCCGCGAGATGGCCATTTGAATCAGAAGCGCCGCGAAGGGTGCAAGGATCAGCATCAAGAAGCCGCCGATCGCGCCGCCTTCATTGTCGTCATCACGAGAGCTTCCTCCGAAGAAAAAGCCCATCCGGGCAAGGAATGTGATCGCGCTTGCGATCGTCGCGGCAACCGAGCTGATCAGAATATCGCGGTGCAGGACATGGCCGAGTTCGTGCGCGACGACACCTTCGATTTCGGCATCCGACATGGCTTCCAGAATTCCAGCAGTGAACGCAACAGAAGCGTGCTGAGGGTTGCGGCCGGTGGCGAACGCATTGGGCGAATTGTCGGGAATGAGCCAGAGTTTCGGCATCGCGATACCCATTCGTTGCGCAAGGCCCGCAACAATGGGAGCGACCCGCGCGTACACGCCCGGATTTTGCTCTGGCGTCACCGGTTGCGCCGAGTAAGTAGCGAGCGCGATCTTATCGGAGAGGAAATAGCTGAAAAAATTCATCACGACAGCGAGAACTAGGCCGATGTAGAGGCCGTTACGCCCGCCAAACGCCTCGCCCAAAAAGAGAAGCAGTCCGCTCAAAACCCCGAGCAGGAGAACTGTTTTAACCGTGTTCATAGGTCCTGCTAATTAGATGAACGCGCGGTGAATTCGACGCGCTTCCGAATTAACTTTGCGGAGTGGTTACAGTCGATTCGGTAGCAGAGCCTTGCTTCTTGTGCTTAGTCTTCTTCTTGGAACTGGTTTGCCCACTGGGGGCGGGGGTTGTTCCAGGATGGCGTTGCTGGCCCAGATCAGGATTATTGGTTCCGGGTTCTTGGTGAGGCACGTCGCCCGAATTGGGCTGGGTGGGATTTGCCGGATTCGTCTGTCCTGGAGTGGTCTGCCCTGGTTTCTGCGGCGCGGGATTGTTCTGGGGCTTCCTCTGTTGCTGCAGATCGGGATTGTTGGTCCCGGGAGCTTGATGCGGGACATCTTGGCTCTTTTGATCGTTCTGAGATGAATTGTCCGGAGGAGGGTTTTGCTGTTGAGCGAACATGACCGTGGTTCCGCAGGTGAAAGCCGCCGTCAGCAGCAGGCGTGTCAGGTTCTTCATTGGATAGCCTCTACAAAGGTTGATCCCGGTGGAACCACTTTCGTTTCCCGCTTCGGGTGGGAACCAGTATGCAGGTTAAGAACCATTAAGATAGACGTGAGGTGTTCTCAATGACAGACTGGCGCCACCATTTAGCAAGCGATCCACACGTACATGGAGGGCAGATGTGCGCCAAGGGCACGCGCGTAACAGTGAAGGTGATTTTGGATTGTTTGGAGGATGGCGCCTCCCGTGACGAGATCTTGCGTAGCCATCCGGAATTGCGACCGGCTCACATCGATGCGGCGCTCGAGTACGCGGCAGACGTGAATCATACCGAAACGCTGAAAAGTTTTGGAGCGGCTCACTGAGCCGTCCTGGAGTTCGTAGTCCGCCGCAACGCGCTCGATACTCGGAACACTAGGTATGGCGGGTGGGGGCGGTGGAAAGAGATATACAACATCCGACCGCGTTGCGCTTGCTTTTTGCGCTGCCGCAGTACTCTTTCTTCTAGCAGGCGGCGCCGTTCAGATCAGGCGGCCCGTGTTGGGAATCTCATGCCTGAAACCGCTCGATGCGCATCAACCACCGATTCAGGGAACCGGTTTTGCGCCAAATGCCGTCTATACCTCGACCCCGGCTCCCCCACATCGCGGAGACGTCTCGTTTTATGGATCCTGGCTTGGATCAGACGCGTCCACCGGTTCCGCTTATAGCCGCTGGTATCCCGC
>JAFASD010000121.1 GCA_019244945.1 Acidobacteriaceae bacterium
CGCCTGCGAATACATGACCAAGGGAACTGTCGTGATTCTCGGCCGAACGGGACGAAACTTCGGGGCCGGCATGAGCGGCGGTATCGCATACGTCTTCGATCCGACGGGCGAATTTGTGCGTGTGCGCTGCAACCGCTCGGGCGTCGATCTCGAGCCTATCTTCGATCGACAGGATATTCTCCTCCTCGAACGCCTCATTAGTAAGCACGTCGAGCACACCGGGAGCGCTTTGGGCAAGCGAATTTTGGACCACTGGAGCGAAATGCTGCGGCATTTTGTGAAAGTCTTTCCACACGAATACAAACGGGTGCTCGGCATTCCAAGAGAGACCAAGCGGGACGAGCCCGTCCTCATAGACACAGGCCATCACGCGATTGCAGCCGGAGAGCGCGCGAGATAAGCTGTGGCAAAAGTAACAGGATTCCTGGAATATACCCGCGAATTGCCGCAGCGGCGGCCGGTGCTCGAAAGAGTGAACGACTGGTTCGAGGTTTACCAGGACTTTCCAGAACAGAAAACGCGCGAGCAAGCTGCCCGTTGCATGGATTGCGGCCTCCCGTTCTGCCATACAGGGTGCCCCGTAAACAATCTCATTCCCGATTGGAACGATTTGGTTTGGAAAGGGCGCTGGCGCGAGGCGCTTCGAGCGCTGCATGCAACCAACAATTTCCCTGAATTTACAGGGCGAATTTGTCCAGCCCCGTGCGAGGCCGCCTGCGTGCTCGGCATCAATCAGCCCGCTGTAACGATCAAGCTGATTGAGCAAAACATTATTGATCGTGCCTTTTCCGAAGGATGGGTTCAGCCCGAACCTCCTCGCCGCAGGACCGGGAAAAAGGTTGCGATCATCGGTTCCGGCCCGGCCGGATTGGCAGCAGCTCAGCAGTTGAACCGCGCCGGTCATTCCGTAACGGTTTTTGAGAAGCAGGATCGCATTGGCGGGTTACTGCGTTACGGCATTCCCGATTTCAAAATGGAGAAAAGTGTTGTCGACCGGCGCTTAGAACAACTGTTTGCCGAGGGCATTGAATTTCGCAGTAACGTTCACGTGGGATTCGACATGAAGGGCGATCAACTGGTTCGAGATTTCGACGCCACGCTGCTGGGCATCGGCGCCGAGCAGCATCGCGATCTCGAGATTCCGGGGCGCAACCTCAAGGGAATTCATTTCGCCATGGATTACCTAACTCAGCAGAACAAGCGCGGCGCCGGAGATCGCATCCCTAGCGCCGCTGAGATTGTGGCTACAGGGAAACGGGTCATCATTATCGGCGGCGGCGACACAGGAGTCGACTGCCTGGGTACCGCACATCGGCAGAAAGCAGCCTCCGTGCATCAGTTCCAAATACATCCGATGCCGCCCGAAGATCGCCATCCCAGTACGCCGTGGCCGCTCTGGCCTTTACAACTGCGCGTGGAAGCCGCGCACGAGGAAGGCGGATTTCGTGAGTGGAGCGTTCTCACCACCCACTTCAGCGGCGACGAGAACGGCAATGTGACTCGCTTGCATTGTGTGCGTGTCGGACCGAAGCCTGCCTTGGAACGAGTCCTGGGAAGTGAATTCTACCTGGATGCGGATTTGGTCCTCATCGCAATCGGCTTTTCCGGCCCGGTGCGGGCGGGATTGTTGGAACAATTACCGCTCGCATTGGATTCGCGCGGAAACGTAGAAACTGATGAGACGTACATGACCTCTGTACCGGGTGTATTTTCAGCCGGTGACGCGCGCCGCGGGCAGTCTCTCGTCGTTTGGGCTATTGCTGAAGGACGCAAGGCCGCGCATCATATAGACAAATTCCTGATGGGCTCGAGTCAGCTGCCTGTCTGATTCATAGCTACCAAAGCAAACGCGGGACCCGAAGCGTGGTCCGGTTCCTCGAAACCGATGCGGATCTCGGTAAATCCGAAATGGCGCAAACAGGCGAGAATATCTTCGCGGCGCATCCAGTGCGAGTGCGGACGCGAGCCGCCGCAGAATCTTCGCATCCCAAAACTTCGGCCATACTGCTGGCGAAATAACTGGGCGCTGAAACCCTCGTAATCGATTTGATCTTCGCCGGTGAAGCTGGCCGCTGTCTTCGGTTTGTGGGAAATGAGAACGGCATCGTAATAATGCGTCCAAAGAAACAAACGCCCGGTGACTCTGCTCAACAGAGCTATCAGTTCAACCGGATTGGCCAGGTGATACAAGATGCCCGAAGCGATCACGGCATCGAAACGGGACGGTGCGGCACGAAGGTATTCGACGAAATCTCCGGCTAAGAAACGCGTTCGCGTCAAGCCGGTAATCTCTTTGACGATCAGGCACCGCAGATAAGCTCGTGGATTCGCTTCGATTGCAGTTACGGACGCGAACCCCGCCCGCTCCAACATGTAACTGTGGCCGGCCTCCAAAGGACCCAGTTCGAGGACACTTTGTCCCTCAACGCTGCCGAATTCGGAAAGCGCCCAGGCAATTCGCGGATCTTCGAATGTCCGAATTTCACCAGCGCGCAGTTGCGAAAACGACCCTGGCAATCGCGACCACCATTCGCCTTTGAAGATGTCCAAGGCGTTCTGCGGCGATGGAGCGGACGTAAAGTAACGGCTCGAGACCTTCTGTCGCGATCGCAATAGCTTGATATACCGCTGAGCGAATTGCCGGAAGTTCACGGGAACTACCCATTTCGCTTCGCCAATATCTCATAAACCGGCTTGTTGTCCGCAAATACCTGCCATTCGGAGACCAAATTGTCACGAATGACTGCCTTCCAAGCCGCTGGGGTTCGCCATGAGGCGCCGTCAATCGTGCCGCCTGCCTCCCCAACCGCTAATACAGTGGAACCTTCTGAAATCGTCTCATCGAGGCGAATCCAGTAGTCCGGACACATCGTGAAATAACCCCGCCATCCTGCGGACATGCCGGCTGCGCCTTCCACACGATTGCCTAACGAGTCTACAAAGATATGGTCAGGACTCATGAGCTCACGAAGAGCTTGCAGGTCGTGATTGTTGATCGCCGTAACGAATTGCTTGAAGGTCCGGGAAGGATCTCCCTGGTCAGACATACATCTTGAAGATAAGACACGTGCCGTTCGTAGCCGAGAATTTGTAGCGGCAGATGTCACACGAACGACGACAGACGTTGGCGCTAGATTAGGATTATGCCAGCAGTAATCGAGATTGGTACGCTGATCGACCGTGATCCTGCCGTTCGTGGTGGCCGGCCGAAGATTGCTGGTACCGGTTTAACGGTCAGTCGAATTGCCGGGTGGTATCGCATGGGTATGACTCCGGAGGAGATTGCCCTCGAATATCCCCATCTGAGCCTTGCTCAGGTGCACGGCGCTCTGGCGTATTATCACGCGAATCGAGACGAGATCGAAGCGGACTTCGCGCAGGAGGAAGTAGCCGCCCTGAACGGGCCAAGGCATTCCGATAGAGCATGAGCCGGCTGCGGCTCTATCTGGACGAGGATGCCATGCGAAGATCCCTGGTATTCGGCTTGAGAGCACGAACCGTAGACGTATTAACGGCACTCGAAGCGGACATGATTAATCGCGAAGACCAAGCTCACCTCGTAACTGCATCCGAACTCGGACGGGCCGTATACACATACAACGCGGGCGATTTCGTTTCCCTGCACAGGAAATGGGTCGCCGAGGAGCAGTCACATAGCGGGATTATCATTGGGGCGCAGCAGCGCTATCGCCCGGGCGAAGAGCTTCGCCGGCTTATGCGGCTCATCAGCAGTGTGACTGCCGAACACATGCGAAACAGAGTTGAATTCTTGTCTTCGTGGTCGTGAGATCCGTTTCGCATTTGTACGCGCTTGATCAATTGTCCAGATCGAACGCAAGAAGCTGTCATCCTCTTTCCAACCGGAGAGGGAAAGGGGCAGATCAACGCCGATAATTAACGCTTGGCCGGTTTTGCCGCTACGACTTTCGTTGCGTCGGACTGGACGTATGCAGCCGCGACTAATGGCGGAACACGGAAGTTCTCGCCGATCATCCCAGCGATCGTCTGGGGCTCTAGTCCCTCGGCTTCCTTTGTGAACACGAGGCAGTCCGCTTTGGGGTTTACATCCGCCTGAATCCAATCGCCCGTGTTTATCTGATTGGTCGCCAGCAGGTTTGAAATCGGATGCACAACCAGCCGTTCAATGGCCCGCTTCAGATGTCGAGCGCCATACTTCAGATCGGTGCCTTGAGCGAGAAGCAGATTCTTTCCCGAATCGGACACCGTGAAGGCGAAAGTCTTTCCGGCTGTGCAAAACAGAGTTCGCTGCTGCACCTCGCGTAGTTCCAAATCCAGGATCCGGCGCAGCTCAGGCTCGCCCAGCGGCTTGAACACGACGACTTTGTCGATTCGGTTCATGAACTCTGGCGTAAACTTGCGGCGCGCGGCTTCGATTCCGGTTCGGGATATCTTTTTGTTCAATTGCTCGTCAGAGCAGCTGGCTTGGGGGCTCGGTAAGGCCGTTTGAAATCCGAGCTTCGGATTGATCAGGGCGTTCATCTCGTTCGCGCCGAGATTGCTCGTCATGAAAATCATTGCTCGAGAGAAATCTACTTTGCGGTTGTCTCCCAGTGTCAAAGTCGCTTTATCGAGGATGCCTAAGAGCAGGTTCCAAAGCGCGTCGCTCGCCTTTTCGATCTCGTCAAAAAGAATAAAGCTTAACTTTACAGATTCCGTATGGTGCTGATTGATGACCTCCTGGCTTAAAAGAGGATGCGTCTCCCGATGACCCAGATACCCTGGAGGTGACCCAATCAGCTTTGCGATCTCATGGCTGTGCTGAAATTCGGCGCAGTCGATCTTGATCACTGCACGGGGGTTGTGAAGAAGCGCCTCCGCGGTTGCTTCGACCGTCCGCGTCTTGCCCGAGCCCGTCGGCCCCAGAAACAGAAAATTACCGACCGGACGTCCCGGCGCCGACAAACCCGTCAGGTTCATCTGGTAAATGTTCACGATCTGCTCGACCGCCTCGTCCTGTCCGACTACCAGCTTCAGCAAGGTCCGTTCGAGTGATTCGGCGTCTTTACCCGTTCTGGTAGGATCCAGCACTTTTCGCAACCGGCTCATATGCATTGATCCTTCTCTCTATTTGCGTGCCGAGCGCGCCCCTACCGTTTCACCGGTCCTGCCATCTCAGCCCTCAAATCTTGTTTCCCTTCAACCCGAGATGAGCAACTGGCCTGCCAAAGCATTGCCGTGTTGCTCTACTTTCCTTCATCGTCTTCGACATCCGTTTCGTGAATGGTTGTTGCCGCCTTTTTCTGCCTCGGGTTTTTCTGAATTAGTCCTTCTGAGGACGCAAAGGTCTCACCTCAACTCGGCTAATTAGGGTACGCGCCGGCTTCCGCAAAATGTCCAGTACGATCTCGGCAATGTCTTCCGGCGCAATCTTCCAACGGGATTGCTGCGCCGGATCATTGCCGGCAAACTCGGTTTCTACACTCCCCGGCAGGATATAGCTGACCCGCACATTGTCATACCGATGGTCCAGCATCATGGCTTCGCTGAATCCGTTCAGGCCGAATTTCGACGCGTTATAAGCAGCGCCCCCCGCGAACGGATTCTTTCCCGCAAGACTGCTGATATTGATGATGGAACCACCCCCGGCTCCGCTAAAACGTTCCAGCGCTTCGCGGCTGCAATAGAATGCGCCGGAAAGGTTTGTGCCGATCACCTGATTCCATTCCTCCAAAGTCAATTCCGCCGTCACGCGGAATAGCCCCATTCCGGCATTGTTGATCAAGATGTTCAAGCCGCCTAACTCCTGGTCGGCAAACTCGAAGAGCTGCCGCACGTCATCACTGTTGCTCACATCGGCCGTCCTGCCCGCCACCTTCCGCCCCGGAGCGCCTGACCTGAGATCCACCAGCGCGCGTTCCAGCCGCTTCTCATCGCGAGCACAAATCACTACGTCCCCGCCTTCCGCCAGAATGGCTTTCGCCACCGCTAGCCCGATGCCCTTTGAAGCTCCTGTCACGATGGCTCGTTTCCCACGTAGAATCTCACTCATGAAATTTGTTTAAACTCCTTTCCCTGATTTGCCGACTCTCTGGTGTTTTAGCACCACCAACATACCCCTCGATGATCGAACACGCGCATGCTTTGGCTCTCTACGCGGGCGGGTTCGCTTCTAACCCTATACTGAAGAAGAGTCCCCGCTATGAGCGTTCTCTGGCTGCGGACGGCCGCCGCCTTGTACTCGTGCGGATTGCTGTACGCG
>JAFASD010000239.1 GCA_019244945.1 Acidobacteriaceae bacterium
GTGGGCAGGTGATTGTGAAGCCGAACACGATCAAGCCGTTCAAGAGGTTCAAGGGCGAAGTTTATGTGCTGTCGAAGGAAGAGGGCGGACGGCACACGCCGTTTTTCAATGGGTACCGGCCGCAGTTTTACTTCCGCACGACGGACGTGACGGGAGTGGCGAAGCTGCCCGAAGGGATGGAGATGGTGATGCCGGGCGATAACGTGGCGATCGAAGTGGAGCTGATCACGCCGGTAGCTATGGACAAAGGCTTGCGCTTTGCGATTCGCGAAGGCGGCCGCACGGTGGGCGCCGGAACCGTTTCGGAGATTGTGGAGTAGGTGAACGATGGCACGAGAAATTATTCAGCTTCAATGCAATGAGTGCAAGAACCGGAATTACAGCAAGACGAAAAATAAGAAGACGACAACGGAACGTCTCGAGATGAAGAAGTTCTGCCCGTTCTGCCGGAAACACCAGCCACACCGGGAAACGAAGTAACGGCTATTTTGTTACGCTGGAATTGGATCAATAAGGGCTGAAGGGGCATAGGTTTAACGGCTAGACCAGCGGTCTCCAAAACCGCGAGTGGGGGTTCGAATCCCTCTGCCCCTGCCAAATATGACTCTCGCCGGTTGGGAATACTTGGCGAGAGCAACTGGACAGAACGCTCAAGGCTAATTTATGGAATTAAGCAAGGCCGTTAGCTGGCCGCAACAGACGAAGTCGTACATCGACGAAGTGAAGGCCGAGATGAAGCGCGTCTCGTGGCCGAGTTGGCGTCAGGTGCGCGCCACAACAGGCGTGGTCATCGCGGCAACGTTCCTGTTTGCCGCCTATTTTTGGGTGGTGGACAACATCGTGAACGCGGCTGTGAGTCGCGTCATCAATTATTTCAGTCACCACTGAACGGATAACGAAGAATGCTAGACGAGAAGTTAGACGAAGCGCAGGCAACCGAGCCCACTCCGCAGGAGGAAGACACGCCTGAATCGGAGGCTGCCGAGCAAGAGGCTTCCGCTTTGGAACGGGGAGAGACTGAGGAGCCGGCTGCGGACGAAGCAGACACACTAGAAGAGGATCAGGGCTTCTCCGGCGAAGAGGTTCACGCCGAAGCCACCACAAGTGAAGATGCTGCCGCTGTCGACGAGCAAGGCGCGCCGCAGGGGCCGCCGAAAAACTGGTACATCATTCATGCTTACTCCGGTTTCGAGCAGAAAGTTGCCGAATCTCTGCGTAGCCGCGCTCAGGCGTTCGGTTTTTCGGATCGTGTCGGTCAGATTCTGATTCCCACCGAAGAAGTTGTCGAGCTGCGAAACGGAAAAAAAGTCACGAGCAAACGGCTTCTCTATCCCGGTTATGTGCTGGTTGAAATGGAGATGGATGACGAGCTCTGGCACCAGGTGAAATCTACGCCGCGTGTCACGGGATTTGTCGGCGGCGGAACAAAACCTGTTCCGCTTACAGCCGATGAAGTCAATTCCGTGCTCTATCGTCAGGCTTCGAGTGCCGATCGGCCGAGGCCCAAGATGACGTTCGAGAAGAGCGAAACTGTGAAAATCGTCGACGGGCCGTTCACGAATTTCTCCGGAAAGGTGGACGAAGTGAACACCGAGCGCAATACATTGCGCGTCTTAGTAACCATCTTCGGACGGTCGACTCCGGTGGAATTGGATTTCTTGCAGGTTGAAAAGATATAAGTAAATAGGAATACGTAAATGGCGAAGAAAGTTACTGCAGAAGTGAAGTTACAGATTCCGGCGGGCAAAGCGACCCCGGCACCGCCGGTCGGTACGGCCCTCGGCCCGCAGGGTGTGAACATCATGGAATTTTGCAAGGCGTTTAACGCGAAGACGTCGGCGAAGGATCAGGAAGGTCTTATCATTCCGGTCGTGATCACGATCTTTTCCGATCGTTCGTTTACGTTCATCACCAAGACTCCGCCGGTCGCGGTGCTGGTGAAGCGTGCCGTCAATCTGGCGAAGGGTTCGGCTGAACCGAATAAAAATAAAGTTGGAAAAATTACGCAAAAGCAGATTGAAGAAATCGCCAAAATCAAGATGCCCGATCTGAATTGTTTCACCGTCGAGGCAGCTATGGAGCAGGTGAAAGGCGCCTGTCGCAGTATGGGCGTGGACGTCGTTTAGTACTCTCTATTTCGCTAACCCTTTCCGATATTTGCGAAAATTCGCAAATTCTGCTACTATTATTTTGTAGGTTCTCTCGAACGGCCGCGCTGACCGTTACCTTCTTCCCCCGCCTGTAAGATCTGTCAAAGTAGACGCCAAGTTATCGGGCTGGAAGTGTTAACTTCCGCTCCGCACTGGTGCCTCGTCGCTCCCCTGTGTGACAGTTACTTTTCACTAGAGGAGATACAAATGAAACTATTCAGAACACTCGGTGTGGTAAGTGCGCTTGCGCTTTCCACCTTAGCCTCGGCGTCCGCGTCCGGGGAATCGATACTGGTCCACGTCCCGTTCTCGTTCGTTGCCGCCGGTCGGGATTTTCCGGCAGGTGACTATCGCATTCAGAACGGTGATAATGGCACGATCTACATCCAGGGTGCAGGGCGCTCTGTGATCACGATGAGCATTCCGTCGGGGGTTGCCCGGCCGGACGCCGTGCCGAACCTGCAGTTCGCGCGGGCCGGTAGCAAGCAATACCTTGTCGGTGTGCAGAGCCAATTGATGGTCCGCTCCATTCCATTGCCGGCAAGCGAAGAGCGGAAACTGACGCTCTCCCGCTAAACGTCCCATAATCAGCGACTGGCCACGTTTGCCAGTTCGCAAACGCATCCCGCGCAATTCCCGTTGCAATCCTCCCTCTCTTCGGTTACGCTTGTTATCGCTGTTGGCACATAAACGGCCTACGCGCTTCGGTGCGCGCCGTGAATGTTGAAAAGGGAACCTGGTGGAAATCCAGGACTGCCCCGCAGCGGTAAGCAGGAACGAACGCCCAAATAGCACTTTCCCGGGTGACGGGATGGGAAGCTGGGCTACTAGGAAGCGGTCGCGCAAAAGCGGCCCATGCCTGCAAGTCCGAAGACCTGCCGCAGCCCGCATCCGATAGGAGCGGAATTATTTCTGCCGCCTCGAGGGAGGGCCGACATGTTTGCAAAGCTTTGTTTATTTACATTGACGCTGGCATATGTATGTGCAGCGTCAGGCGGCGCCACAATTAACGGGACGGTAAGCGATGAGTCTGGAGCCCCGATAACTGGCGCTTTAGTCAACTTACACGAGACTTTCGGGTTCGTACTGCTGGCCAATACATCGGACTCAGCCGGGCACTTCACATTTTCTGGTGTGACCGCCGGGCAGTATCTGCTCGACGCGTCTGCACCAGGATTGAGCGTCGCTCAGCCGCAAACATTGAATATCGAGGCGGGGGCGGTTGTGCAAGTCGCTGTGGAGTTGGTTGTTTCAGCGACAAAAAGTCAAGTCAGTGTAACTGCCGCCGACTCGCCACAATCTGTCGATCAGGTCTCGAAAGCGCTTGATATCGTGAACGTCCCGGATGCCGAGCGGCGCGGATTGCTCTCTGTCGTTGATGCGGTTCGCTTCGTGCCCGGAATGAGGGTTAGCACGCGTGGCAGCATTGGCGAATTCAGCACGATTCAGGCACGTGGTCTTCGCACGACCGATACCGACATTCTGGTCGACGGTTTCCCCTTTCGAGATGTGACCAGCATTCAAGATGAAGCCAGCGCTTTTGTCGGTGATCTATTGCTGGTCGATTCGTCGCAGATTGAAGTTCTCCGCGGGTCAGGATCGTCTTTATACGGAACAAACTCGACGGCAGGAACGGTAAACATCCTCACTGATCCAGGCGGCGGTCCGGCGCACGGAAATATCGATCTGCAAGGCGGCGGACTGGGGTTGTTTCGCGGTCTTGCAAGTGTTGCAGGAGGAGCGCTGCAAAATCGTCTCACGTATTCCGCCGGCGTCACGCATCTGAACGTGAGCAAAGGCGCGGATAACGTGGAGGCCACTCGCGATTGGAGCAGCCAGGGCGCGGTGAGCTTCGCGCTTGCGTCGAACATGCGGCTTGCGGTCGATCTGTTCGCCACCACCGGTTATCTCGA
>JAFASD010000289.1 GCA_019244945.1 Acidobacteriaceae bacterium
GGAATGGTGCGCTTCACTTGCCCATACACGAACGCGTCTTTCCAGCGCGTGGAAAACATCGGAAGCGCCCAAACCGTAGTTTGAGCGACTGCATCGTGATTCAGCGCATGAAAAGCCTTTAGCGCCTCGGCTGCAATCTGCGGGTCATCCGACTGTCGCGCCAGATCGAACCAATGGATTGCGTCGGCGTCATCTTTCGCCAGGTTGTACGCCCAGGCGAGCCGCAACATGACTTCGGCGTCTTGCGGATTTTGTTCATGAGCCTGCCGGAAATATTTGATCGCATCCTGCAGATAACCCAAAGCGAGACTTTTTTTGCCCATGCTCTTAGCGTCCGTTCCAGTTGCTGCAGCGAGCACAGGTGCTGGATTCACCGCATTTGCGGCAGAGCGCTTCTTAAAACCTCTCATCGCATCGAGTTGGTCGCGAGAAATGCTGTCCGCCGGATCAATGGCAAGCACTTGCTCGAACTGAGCCATGGCTTCGGGTTGTTTATGCATCGCCAGGTACAAATAGGCCAGCTCCCTGCGCAGGGCCACGTTTTGCGGATCCAGCTTCAGAGCGTTTTCGAATTCGTAAGGATAGGGATAACGCGGGTCTAAATCCTCAAGGGCTAGCTCGGCCGTTCGAGAATCTTTCGATCGCGATGCTGCCAGAAGCGCCGCCCTCGCTTCATCCACCCGGTTCAATTGCCGCCAAACGCGGGCGAGAATCAGAAGCAATTCACTCAGGCTTGGTTTGAGCTTCCGGCAGATCTCATACTGCTCGGCCGCGAGCGGCAGGTCATCGCGCAACTCTGCCAATTGGGCCAATTCCCAATGAGCGCTGAACATCGAGAGATCGTTCGGATTCGCCGATCGCGCCAATGCTTGCTCCCAGCGCGCGATTCCATCGGCAAGCGGACGATCTATATTTTGGAAAGCCTGCTCCGCCGTCGCCCGGGTTGCCGCGCTCCCCTTATGCCGCAAACGATCGAATGTTCTGCGTGCCTCAATAGGTTTCTTGGTCTCATACGCCAGGAACGCAAATTCGAGGGCCGCCGTTTCGTCCTCCGGCTTCAGACGGAGTGCCGCCTCGAATTCGTCTCGCACATCTGCGTTTTCCCCTGCCTTGAGCAGCGTGTACGCCAAATCCTTGTGCACGCTCGCATTGCCCGGCTGCTGGGCGAGCGTTTTGCGGAATAAGTCAATGGCGGAATCGTAATCTTTCTGCGCAAGCGCTTGATAAGCCTGATTTAGCTCCGCATCCCCCGGATCTTGGGCATGCAACAAAGCGCCCCAGGCGACTAAAACGAGGATTCCGGCAAGTCTGGCCAACACGTGCTATCGAAATAGTTGTCCGTGCGCCGCCTGATTCTCACAGTTAGAATAAAGCCGTTATGCCCAGATTTCCCGGCGTGGATTACCTCCAATTCGATTCTCTTCTTAATGAGCAGGAACTCCTGGTGCGCCAGACCGCGCGGCAGTTTGTCGATGAGCGTGTTCTGCCCATCATCCGCGAAGCTTTCAACAGCGGCACGTTTCCCAGACAACTGATTCCCGAAATGGCCAATCTGGGATTCCTCGGGGCCAATCTGGAGGGCTACGGATGCGCCGGTATGAACAACGTCGAATACGGCCTCATCATGCAGGAGATCGAGCGGGGCGATTCCGGCTTGCGCAGTTTTGTAAGCGTCCAAGGCGCCTTGGTGATGTATCCCATCTATACGTACGGCTCGGAAGAGCAAAAGCAGCATTGGCTGCCGAAGCTGCAATCCGGTGAGGCCGTCGGGTGTTTTGGGTTAACGGAGCCGGATTTCGGGTCGAACCCAGCCGCCATGCGTACCACGGCGGAAAAACATAACGGCGGCTGGCGCTTGAACGGCGAGAAAACCTGGATCACCAACGGTTCCCTTTCCGACATCGCAATCGTTTGGGCGCGCACACCGGAAGGCATCCGCGGTTTTCTGGTTGAAAAAGGCACGCCTGGTTACTCGACCAGCGACATTCACGGCAAGCTCTCCATGCGGGCATCGGTCACCTCCAGCCTGCATTTCTCGGATTGTGTTATCCCGCAGGAGAACCAGTTGCCCTGCGCGAAAGGTCTGAAAGCTCCTCTGAGTTGCCTATCGCAAGCGCGATTCGGCATCGGCTGCGGTGTACTGGGCGCAGCGATGGATTGTTATGAAACGGCTCGCAGCTATACTGTCGCTCGCAAGCAATTCGACGATAAGCCACTGGCCAGTCACCAGCTGGTCCAGGAAAAACTCGCCTGGATGATTACGGAAATTACGAAGGCGCAATTGCTTGCGCTGCAAGTGGCCAAGCTCAAAGACGCCGGCAAAGTAGAGGCCGCGCACATTTCCATGCTGAAGCGGAACAACGTTGCCATCGCGCTCGAGTGCGCGCGACTGAGCCGCGATCTACTGGGCGCAAACGGCATCATGGACGAATACCCGATCATGCGCCACATGTGCAATTTGGAAACCGTAAAAACCTACGAGGGCACGGAGCATATTCACACGCTCGTGATTGGGGAGCGAGTGACGGGCATAGCGGCGTATCGGTGAGTTGGGGAGCTACCGCCGACGCGAAAATTCACGGCGGTTCGAACATTGGTTTATGGCATCTAATTCCAGGAAGCTGGGCCTCCTGCAAGGGCGCTCAAGTACTCCTCCAAAGTGGCGTCCAATCGCTGATACGGGAAGGTACGGAACGGTCCAAGGTCCTCGCGCATGGATGCATGTTCAAGCGTGTCGAGATAAGTTTTTCGATCTTCCGGCCGCACGGCAACCGGAGGGTAACCGCCCCGAAGCAAAAGCAGGTTCATCAGAACCCGCGCCGCGCGTCCGTTGCCGTCAGCAAAGGGATGGATCGCGACTAACCGGAAATGCGCGTCAAAGCTCCCTCCCGGTTCCGGGCCGACCTCGGCAAGCCATTCGCCATACTCCTTCATCAGACCCGGAATTTTGACCGCGTTTGGAAAGACAACAGGAGAACCGGCGATGCGGCGGGGCAGGGTGCTGTAGATACCGCCGATTTCCGGTTGGCTGCGGAACACAATGCGGCGGTGAAGCTCGCGCACTGTCGTTTCGTCTATGGGCGTGGACTTCGCAGCCAGTTCGCGCATCCATAGCACGGCGTTGTAATGGTCTACAGCTTCTAGGTGGTCGCGCAGGGGCTTGCCGCCAACAGTAATTCCATGTTCGATAAGCTCCGCCGTTTCGCGCAAGGTGAGTGTGTTGCCTTCAATCGCGTTGGAAGTATAGGTCAGGTCAACGTCATAGGCTTTTTGCAGCGCAAGCAACGCCTCCCGCGATACGGGACGCATCGCGTCGAGCCGCTCTTTCTTTGCGGCAATAGAGGTCAGAAGCTCGTCCATGACGTTCAATACATAGCACGGGAGATTCAGTCCCTTCTCAGGAATTCGACGCGCGTTTTTGCGATTCGCTTCCAGTCTAGTGTGGCGTCGCCAAAATCTCTCTAGCGATCATCGTAAGGCAGCCGTCCTCGTCCTCGCCCGGCTGCTCCGAACGCAAAGAAATTTTAGATACAGGACTAGCTCGATTCTGGATCACATCGTTAAAGAGCACCTCTACTGCCGTGATCCGCGTCTTCCACATACTACCGCTCTCTCAAAACTCGGGATCTTCTGACATCGGGAACCGCCCTAAGAATTGAACGCAAGCACGTCCAGCTTCGCCCGGGGCGTGATAATCGCGCCGACGATTACTTGTACTATCGGAGTGCGCGTTCGCGGGCGCGATAATTCGCCCTGCACGCAACAGGCCGGAAAGGAATCGAGTGGGCTTCAGTTTACTGAATTCGTCGGCAGTTATTCTTCTCGTGGCAATTCCCAGCGAGGTGATTTGGTCGTGTCTCGTCGGTGGAGTGGTTTTTGCAATCGGCCTCATCGCGATCTTTCTTCGCGGCGATTGGCCCAAGGCGCGAGGATTTGACAAGCTGATTCTGTTCGGGCCAGTTTTCTACGCGGCGCCACTCGCGGCCTTCGGCACGGAACATTTCACGCTGACAAAGGTCATCATGTCGATCATCCCGGGTTGGATTCCATGGCATCAATTTTGGGTGTACTTGATAGGCGCTTGCTTCATCGCCGCCGGGCTGAGCTTAGTAGCGGGCATTCAAGCGCGACTCGCCGCGAGTTTGCTCGCCTTCACGTTTTTCTCTTTCGTTGTGTTGATGCACGCTCCGGCTTGGGCGCGACATCCAACCAATCGCTTTGCGCTCACCTTTGTTCTGCGGGAGATATCGTTTAGCGGCGGCGCTCTGGCGCTCGCAGTCGCCCTCGCGGAGCATCCGGACGGGCGCGGTCGGCGCATCCTTGCGACGATTGCCCGTTACTTTGTTGCCATTCCAGTGCTCTTCTTCAGCTTTGAGCAATTCATGCACGGCGATCATGTTCCGGGCATTCCGCTCGAACCCGTGACTCCCACGTGGATCTACGGACACGCGATTTGGACGTACCTAACGGCCGCGGTTTACGCAATAGCAGGTACCCTGCTGCTTGTCGGCAAGAAAACGCGCGCCGCAGCGACGTGGGTGGGCTTATCCGTCCTGTTCGTCGAGTTAGTTGTTTACGTTCCGATCGGAGTAGCGGAACGCGCCAGTCTCGACAATGGTCTCAACTACGTAGCCGATACATTGATGTTTTGTGGCGCCGTCCTCATGCTCGCCGGCGCCATGCCGTATCCCTCACGGGAGAATTCTTTCACGCCGTCACCGAAAGCCCGGACCGCTTCGCGTTCGACGTAACATGAGCGACTGTGGGGACACGTTATTCTTGAGCGCTCTAACGCGCTCCGGGAGCCGAAGGATTTCTGAAGCAGTTCACTATTCTGTATCCCATTAAAGATGCTGCGCGATGGGAGAGGGGATGCTCTGCGTATCAGTTAAACTGGTTTGACGCGCACCTCTGGTCCTACGCCGAACACTACGGGCTACCCGTAAATTCTTTCGGAGGATCTCCAGCACGGCCGCCTCTACGGTACGGTCCGGGTGTTGAACCCGTTTTTGGCGGAACAGTAGGTCACGCGAGGCGAAGTGACCGCAACAGATTTTCGACGGATTGCCCTGAGCCTGCCGGGTGCGGAGGAAAGTTCCCACATGGGTGCGCCTGACTTTCGGGTGGGCGGCAGGATTTTTGCAACACTCGCTTCAGAAGGCCAGGGGTATGGAAATTTGGTGCTCACGCCGGAGCAACAGGCGGCATTCGTCGGGGAGGCACCTGAGATCTTCGTCCCTATAGCGGGCGGGTGGGGAAGGATGGGAATGACTCACATTCGACTCGCCGCCGCTACCGAGGATGTGCTGACGGGCGCATTGCGTGCTGCTTGGAAGTTGCGGATCGAGAAGAACTCCAAGACGGGCCGCAAGGGTCGGAAGCCATAACGGGCTCTTCCGCAAAGATTCAGACGTAGACGCGTTTTACTCGGGCGTGAATGCCGCATAGAACGCTGTACGAAATAGTTCCGGCGAGTTTGGCGATTTGTTGAGCGTCTAAGCTTACGTCGCCTTCCGATCCGAGCAGCGTGACCGCATCGCCGGCGACGGTCTCGGGCGAATTTGTCAGATCGATGGACGTCAGGTCCATGGAAACGGCGCCTAAAATGGGGGCGAAACGGCCGTTCACGATCACGCTTCCACGATTCGATAATCTGTGCGGAATACCATCGGCATACCCGGCCGCGAGAACGGCCACGCGCATCGGTCGTGGAGCGCGAAAGATTCCGCCATAACCGATTAGAGATCCCGCTGGAACTTGTTTGACTGAGAGGATGGTCGCGCGCCAGGTGAGTGCAGGTTTCACTTGCAGGATTTTGGCCGGGGCATGGCCGCGCGCCGGTGACACGTAGCCGTAGATGGCGTGACCCGGACGTATCATCCCGCGCCAGGCTTGCCGTCTTCCGTAGGCGACGGGAATCGTGCTTGATAAGTGCACGAGCTGCGGGTGAATGCCCGCTTCGTTCAAGCCGTGCGCGAGCTTATCGAACAGCGCGATCTGGTCGTCGGTTTGGGTTGTCTGATAGTTTGCGGCGGAAGCGAAATGGGTCATCAGACCTTCGAGTTCGATGTGCTTTGCACTCAGGATCGCTTCTCCAAGCGACGCGGCGTCTGAGCAAACGCCCAGGCGGCCCATGCCCGTATCGATTTTCAGATGATAGCGACACCGTTCTCCTCGGGCTACCGCTAATCGATGAAGCTCCCGGAGATCTTCGAGCGAATGAATCACGGGAGTCAAATTATAGGCCAGCATTGCCTCGCGCGTGAATGGTAGGAAATCGGCCATTACCAGAATTCGCGCTTGGATGCCAGCATCGCGTAACGCCACGCCTTCTTCCGTGTTGCTGACCGCCAGCCAGCGTGCGCCCTGCTGTTCGAGCGTGCGCGAGACCTCGATGGCGCCGTGACGGTAAGCGTCGGCCTTTACTACGGGCATGACTTCCACAGCAGGGCCGACCACGTCGCGGATTGCCTGGAAATTAGCGGCAATTTGAGAGCGAGAGACTTCTACCCAAGATCTGTAAGGCAAGCCTCTATGCGCCGGCGGATGCCGGGAAGGCGCTTCCTTGCAAGGGGCGGACGTAAGCGGGGATTCGCTCATGGTTTTGAGGTCAATTTGCAGAGAAGATTTTCGTAAGCATCGGTGACTAGTTCCCAGCTGTAGAGCTTCTCGATTCGCTGCATCGCCCTCGACCCCCAGGCGGCGCGCTCCTCCTCGGAAACGTCGACGGCCCACTGCAGCTTCTCCACAAGATCATTTTCGAACGGGACGGCTGCATCACCAGCGGCTTCCGCGCTCTCCGGCGTGTTCAGATACAGCACGAGGGCGCCGCGTCCCATGGCCTCGATCAGAGCCGGGTGTGTTCCTCCCACTTCCGTCGCCTGGACGTAGACGGAACAGTGCGATTGTAACTGGCGGTATTCTTCCCCATAGATCGCGCCTGGAATAACGACACGCGGATCGGTGGTGTTTTTCACCTGGCTGATGTAATCTTGCGCGTACGGGGCATCCCCTATAAGGGCTAGTTTGAAATTCGTATGCACTTTTTCGAAGGCGTTTCGAACCATCAGAGCATTATTTTCCGGCTCCATGCGACTTACATAGAGCACATACTTTCCCGGCTCGAGACCCAGCGCGCGGATGGCATCCGTTGCAGTTACTTTGCCGGTTTCAGCGCCATAGGGGATAAAGGTTGAGGCCTTGCCATAGCGGTCGGAGTAATAGTCGCGAATTCTAGCGGCATCCGTGATCACAGCGGAGCAACACCAGGTAGCGAGCCATTCAGATACTAAGTACCAGGTCTTCGCGATGTAATTCCATTTCTTGCGATGGCGCTCCAGACCATCCACGTTGAGAGCTGTCGGCATACCTCGCAGTCTGGGCCACAATGTGAACACCGCGTTCGCAGCATTGCAATACAGGACTGCATCGAAGCTCTGGAGGAGCAGGTCGATTGTGGATAGGCCAGTGTGGGCAACGGTGTCGAGGTATTTGTGACGAATGGTGGGTAAGTAACGGAGCCGGACGCCACGATATTCGCGCTCGGGCGTTCTTTCGCGGCAGTAAACCGTCACTTCGTGACCGCGCTTCGTGAGTCGGACGGACAATTCTTCCGCAAAAGTTTCAAATCCGCCATATCTCGCAGGGATGCCGCGCGTCCCTAGCAGAGCAATGCGCATTTCGAGGAGCGTTCAGCAGCGGGATAACTCACGGGGTGCACTGAAAACCATGCCGACATGTATGCATCGCCGGCTCGGCGGCGGCGCATGATTTCATCGCGCTTCGCCCAAGTGCGCTTCCAATTGCGGAGTATAAATGAAAAGGCTCGAAGCGAACGCCATTCGTAGAGGAGGCATGCGCCGATTACAGTGAGGTCCCGTAATGTAATAGCGAGGAAGTTACTAAAATAGACATTACCTGTCGTGTTCTTTATGCGAAGAAGAAAGCGGTTTTTTACGGAATGCATTTTAATGATCGCCGGCAGCGAACGCCGGTTGGAGGGGAGTACATTCCTGACATGATAGGCGACGGCCAAGGGAGTATATAGGCATTTCCATCCTAGTAGCTGTGCCCGCCACGCGAGCTCTGCGTCCTCCCGATAAGCAAAGAAATCAGAATCGAAAAATTCGCCGAACACCGAAATGTCCTGAATCATTTCGCGGCGATACAGCGCCGCCGCCCCCGTTGCGCCAAAGACGTACTCGAAGCGCTCGTATTGACCTTGGTCAGACGTCTTGCTTCCCCGATCAAAGTGCCGCAAGTTAGGCGTGAAGTAAATACCGGTGGAGTCGATAATCGGGGTTTGCGGAATTTCGAAATCGGGCGGCGCCGCCAGCAATTTGCCGCATACACTGCCTGCGGAGGAATCTGCCTCGCCCGCCTCCAGAATTCGGGTGATGAAGCTGGGGGTCAGGCACACATCAGCATTCAACGTAAGAATCCAATCGGCTTGAGAAAGCGCGATGGCTTGATTTTGGCCCGCCGCGAAGCCAATGTTTTCGTGATTGTAAACGACTCGGATCAGATTTTCGAACTCACGCAGGATCACAGGCGTCTCGTCGCGGGAGGCGTTATCGACAACGATCACTTGCTCGGGAGCATGATCTTGCTTGAAGATGCTCTCCAGACAGCGGCGGATATAGCGGTCGCTGTTATAAGTGACGATTGTGACGGCGATTTTAGGAGCGGAAGTTATTTCCATCACGCGCGCACCAAGCTGAAATACAGTCGCCAGTAAATATCGAAACCTAGTTGCTTTTGGAGCGCCTGTATTTGTCGCTCGCTGTCGCGGAAGATGGCTTCGATCAGATCGTGACGATGCGGGACACCACTTACTTGTCCTCGGAAACAGGACCACTTTCGCAAACCGGCCCACTTGCCCAGGAGACCGGCTAACGGATGTCCCTGCTTCGCGGCAGCCATCAAAGCGAGTATCTGCCCAATCAGAATCGGCCAGGCGAACCGTAACAGCGTTTCTCGGGAGTAATACTTCGCCAGAATGAGTATCTGATTTCGGGCGGTAAGAAACATTACTCGATAGCTGCTTTTCCCGAGCGTGGTCTTGCTCATGTGCATAGCGATGGCGGCGGGTTCATAGATGCCCTGGAGCCCGGCCAAAGCGCATCGCACGCCGAAATCGACATCTTCGTAATAGGATTCAAAGCGAGTTTCCAACAATCCAATTTGATCGAAAACGCCTCGTTTGAAGAGCGCCGCGGTCATGGGCGCAAACGATATTTTTCGTTTGGTCGACCAGACTGCTCCATCGGGCCGGCCGTAACCGCATCGCCAAGCATACGCAGCGCGGGAGACCAGATCCCAACTGCCGTCGATTAAGCGGCGATCGTGGGGTCGCAGTAGTTTTCCAACTGCGAAAGAAGCACGTTCCTGCTCCGCGCTGGCCAGCAAGCGTTCCAGCCATTCGGGCTCGAGCACAACGTCATTATTCAAAATGAGCAGCCAATCGCCGTTGGATCGTTGTATGCCTTCGTTGACGGCGGTGGCAAAGCCTCGGTTCTCCGGGAAAACGCTTATGTCGGCGCGAAATTCTCTTGCGACGAGTTGCGTTTCGTCTGTGCTGCCGTTATCGACAACGATTACCTGGTCGGGCCGCCGCGTCTGAGCAGACAAGTTGGTGAGAATGGATGTTAGCAGGTCTGCTCGATTCCAAGTCGGTATGATCGCCGAGACGGTCGCCATTCTAGGCCAGTTGATCGTAGATACGTTTCAAATCGAGCACGAATCCGGCTACCGGTCCTTCGCCTTTCACGCGCTGTCGGTCGTTAAGCTCGACCGGTGTTTCTTGGCCGGGTTTGTAAATGGAAACGGTTCTCGATTGGGGGTCAATCATCCAAGCAAGCTCCACACCGTTACGCATATAGGCGAGCATCTTTTCATGCAAGTCTTTCTTGCGGTCACTGGGGGAGCGAACTTCGATGACGAACGCGGGAAGAACGCGAGGAAAAACGCGGCGGCTTTCGCGGGGAATCGCTTTTACCCGTTCGAAAGGAACCCATGCGGCATCCGGAGAATAAAGGCTTGAATCCGGCAGCCTAAAACCAGTCTCCGCCGCCAGGGCGATTCCTCGGCCGTCTTTTTCGGCCCAAGTATTGAGCTTTGCGAAGATTCTTGAGCCTATAAAGCCGCTTTCAAAGCCCGACGGAGCCATAATTATCAGGTCTCCCTCTGCGGTCTCTTCGATATGCAGATCCGGATTGTCGCCACAAAACTCGAGAAAATCTTCCTCACTGAAGCGCAAGTTTGGCCGTAGGACGATTCTCCTGAGCGACGCAATGTCGAGAGTCAATGGAAGTGCCGGGGCCAGTATCATGTCTACCCCAATTGATCGTAGATCCGCTTCAAGTCGAGGACGAAACCGGTGACCGGTCCTTCGCCTTTCACGCGCTGTGGGTCGTTAAGCTCGACCGGTGTTTCTTGGCCGGGTTTGTAAATGGAAACGGTTCTCGATTGCGGATCAATCATCCAACCAAGCTCCACTCCATTACGAATGTAGGACAGCATCTTTTCATGCAGATCCTTCCGGCGATCGCTCGGAGAGCGAACTTCGATGACGAATGCGGGAAGGAGTGGCGCAAATTTCCGCCGCTTCCCGGGTGGAACCGCCTTCCATCGTTCGATAGGTATCCAACATGCATCGGGGGAAAACACGCTTTTGTCGGGTAGTGTGACGCCGGCGCTGGACGACAGAACAATGCCACGGCCGTTCTTCTTTGCCCAATCGCGCAGCTCTGCCGCCACTTCGAGTTCCGCGAACCCGCCCTCTGTACCTACAGGAGCCATGATGATGATTTCTCCCGCGGAGTTCCTTTCAATGCGAAGAAGCTCGTGTTCCTGACAGAAATCGAAAAAATCGTCGTCGGTAAATTCGTCGACGGGGCGCACAATGACTCGCTCGAGCGCTGCCACATCGAGAGCTAAGGGAAATACCGCTGCCATCTACTATCTAGTATGTCTTGTGAACCCTCACAGGACCGCGTTCCGCTCGATAACCTCGCGGTAGAACTGCGCGCTCAGCTTGGGATATCTCTTCTGGGTTTGGTAGTCGACGTAATAGATTCCGAACCGCAGGTTGTAGCCGTCTGCCCATTCGAAGTTATCCATTAAACTCCACAGGAAATAGCCGCGAACGGGAAAGCCTTCCGAAACGGCGCGATGCAGCTTGCCGATGTAGTTCCGCAGGTACATCACGCGATCGGTGTCGTAAACGTGCCCATCGGGTGTCAACACGTCGGCGGAGGAACAGCCGTTTTCGGTGATATAGATCTCCTTTGCGTTCCAGATTTGAGCGACGTGACGGGGACCCCAATACAATGCTTCGGGTCCAATGTCCAGCCAAGGCGAGGCCATGTGCGGATAGGACGACGGGTTTTTCACAACAGCGAAACCCATCGAGGAATCGTCTGCGCGGATGTAAACGGGAGTGTAAATGTTGATCCCGACGAAATCGAGTGGGCTGCCGATGATTTTCAGATCCTCAGGCGTAAACTTCGGAGCGTTTGCGCCTTCCTGCTGGATATATTCGTTTACGTATTTGCCTTCCATGATGACCGTCAAGTATTGGGCGTTCAGAACGCGCGTGGCTTGGGCGGCTGCCTTCACGTGCGGCTCCGATTCAATTACGGGAACACCGCTCAAGAAATTTTCCGCGAGGCCAACCTTGGTTCCCGTTTTGCCTTTGTCGCGAATTGCCTGAACAGCGAGGCCGTGGGCCAATACCGCGTAGTGCCTCGCCTGGTTGAGGCGCGCGGGAGGAAGTTTCAGTCCGGGGGCGAACCGGCCATCTCTGTAGCCGAGATCGATGAACGAAGAAAACTCGTTCATCGTGAAGAAATGCTGCACGCGATCGGATAGTTTACTGGCGACATAGCCTGCGTAGTCACCGAAGGCCTTCGAAGTCTCCCGCGATTCCCATCCCCCAAATTTGTCCTGCAAAGCTTGCGGCAAATCCCAATGGAAGAGCGTGCAGAATGGTTCAATGCCGTTGGCGAGCAGCTCATCGACCAGGCGCTCGTAATAGGCGATCCCTTTCTCGTTCGTCTGGCCCGCGCCGGTGGGGAACACCCGCGGCCATGAAACCGAAAAACGGTATGTCTTGGCGCCGAGCGACTTCAGGAGTTGAACATCTTCCTTGTAGCGGTGGTACTGATCGTCAGCAACATCGCCGGTCTGGTTGTTATAAACCTTACCGGGAATGTGCGAAAAGGTGTCCCAAATGGAGGGCCCTCGGCCATCTTCCTGAGCCGCGCCTTCAACCTGATAGGCGGCGGTGGCGCAGCCCCAAAGGAAACCGTTTGGGAATTGGTAATAATTCTCGCGCGGAGTGCCCTGAGCTCCCAAGTTCGGTGCCAGCGATGACAAGGAGGAGGCGCCGATTGCGGCGGCCCCTACGGTCTTCCCGAATGTCCGTCTGGAGAAATTCTTCTGCATACCTAGTGGATGCGTCTTCTTGTGCAATTTGTTTCTGTGGTCAGTGGATTGGCATAAACCGGACCGCACGCCTTTGGGAAAAAGCCAGAAGGCCGCTGACTAACGCGGATCGACGCGGATTTTTAGACTCTCCTGGATCACACCGTGCGAGCGGCTGTTCGTGCGCAGCAAATGTATGCTAACGGTCCGCATTCTCAGCATCCGAGTAAATTTCGGCAGCGTACTTCCCGGGCGCGGACCAGCCGGCATCGACCAGCATGTACGGGAATCCCGACTTGGCGGCGAAATCAACGCGGCAGAGCGGCCGTCGGGCGAGTACAGGGTGGCTGACCGGAGTTGGGCAAACAGAACGGGGTGTACTACTCGACTCGCAACGATTTTACGGGATCGATACGCGCTGCTTTCCAGGCCGGGAATCCAGTCGCGGTGATCGCGACTCCAAGCAGGACAGCGGCGACTGCGCCGAAGGTCATGGGATCCGTGGGCGCTACTCCATAAAGCAGGCTTCCAAGATAGCGTGTTAGCAGAAAAGCGGAGAACAGGCCCGCAAAGATTCCGTACAAGGTGACGCGCAGACTCTGAGTCAAGATCATTGTAAGAATTCGCGGTCTGGTGGCGCCGAGGGCTAGCCGCAAACCAATCTCGTACGTTCTCTGCGTTACCCAGTAAGACACCAAACCGTAAATCCCGATCGCGGCCAGCAGCAACGCTATGCCGGCAAAACTCATGAAGACACGAATGGTAGAGCGGAAATCGGATATAGAACTGGAAATGGTATCTTCCAACGGTTTTGCCTCACCCACCGGAACATCCGGGGCCTGATCTTGGGCTAATGACCTGATCTCAGTTGCGATCAGCGGCGAATGTGAACTGGTTTTCGCCAGCAGCGTCATAGCCGCGGGGATCTGTCCGTCCTCTCGCATGGATTGCGCGTAGGGCATGTACAGAGCGCCGGTAACCCAGTCGGGGAAGTCTTTGCTTAGACTGTATTGCCGTACATCTCCGAGGACGCCCACAACTGTTCGCCATTGCCCGTCTCCTGCCGGCGCCTTAATGTGTTTCCCTATA
>JAFASD010000296.1 GCA_019244945.1 Acidobacteriaceae bacterium
GGCGTACACACGATGGGCTCGCTGCGGACGTTAAAGCTGGTGTTCACCATCAGGCCGTAACCTGTGAGGCGCTTAAACTCCTGCAGAATGTCATAAATGCGCGCATTTTGCTCGCGATTGACGGTCTGAACACGCGCAGAGTAATCGACGTGGGTGATGGCCGGCACGTCGCTGCGGGGCGTATTCACCCATTCCTTCAGACTGAGCGCGGTCTCCGGTTTGGGAGATGCATAACGGCGTTCCGCGCGGACTTGATCGACCAAGAGCATATACGGCGAGAATTTCAGAAACTCGAAAAAAGATGCGGCGTCCTCTTCGAGCACGATCGGCGCGAAAGGACGGAAACTTTCGCGGAACTTCGTGGCCAGGTTGAGATAGGACTGCATTTTTTCGCTGCGGGCGTCAGCAAGGATGGAGCGGTTGCCCAAGGCCCGAGGACCGAATTCCATGCGCCCTTGGAATATGCCCACGACTTTGCCGTCCGCGATCGAACGAGCTACTGTCTGGCCGAGCGAACTCTCGGTGTATTTGTGATACGGAACACCGTTTTGCTCGAGAAAAGTTTCGACCTGTTCCGGCTGGAATTCGGGCCCGAGCAGAGCCGCCTGCATCCGATCCTGTCGCCCGTGGCAATCTCGAGGATGGCCCTGCACATGATGCCAGATGTAAAAAGCCGCGCCCAACGCGCCGCCCGCATCGCCGGCCGCCGGCTGAATCCAGATATCGTCGTACAGACCAGTTCGAAGCAGTTTTCCGTTGGCTACACAGTTGAGCGCTACGCCACCGGCGAGACACAACTGCCGCTTGCCGGTAAGTGCTTGAGCGTAGCGAGCCATCTTGAAAACGGCATCTTCGGTCACCGCCTGAATCGAAGCCGCGAGATCCATCTCTCTCGACGTGATTTCAGATTCCGGATTGCGTGGCGGCCCGCCAAACAACTCGTCGAAGTGAACGTTCGTCATCTTCAGCCCGTCGAGATAGCCGAAGTATTCGAGATTCAGGCGAATGGATCCGTCTTCGCTGAAATCCGCGAGGTTATTGCGAATCTTTTCGACGTAGCGGGGCTCGCCGTAGGGCGCGAGCCCCATCAGCTTGTACTCGCCCGAATTCACTTTAAAGCCGCAAAAGTACGTGAATGCGCTGTACAACATGCCCAAGCTATGCGGAAAATGCATTTCCCTCAGCACACGCATTCGGTTCCCCTCGCCCAGGCCGATCGTGCTGGTAGCCCATTCGCCCACGCCGTCGACGGTCACGATGGCCGCTTCGGCAAAAGGAGAAGGGAAGAATGCGCTTGCAGCATGGGAATGATGATGTTCCGTGAACAGGAAGCGCTTGGGAACGCCATATCCCGCAGTGTTTAGAAAGCTTTCAATATGATGCGGAATCCATGCTTTATCTTTTAGCCACGCGGGAACGGCCATGAGAAACGATTTCCACCCCTTCGGCGCAACTTCGCGGTAAGTGGCGAGCAGCCGCAGGAATTTCGTGAGCGGTTTCTCGTAAAAGACCACCACATCGATTTCCCCACTGCGGACAGAGCCCGCGTCCAGGCAGTAAGCGATCGCATGCTTGGGCAAGCGCGGATCGTGCTTCTTGCGTGTAAAGCGTTCTTCCTGCGCCGCCGCTACAATCCGGCCATCCTGGACCAGGCAGGCGGCGCTGTCGTGATAAAAGGCGCTGATCCCTAAGATGTTCACAGGGAACCTACCAATACCGGCGAATGCATCCACGCCTGGAGCCTGCTGCTCGCGGTTTCCACTTGCTGGGTCAGGTAGCGGGCGTAGATGGTGTGCCCGAGCGCATCGAGATGTACCTTGTCGTGATAGAGCTGTTCCTGCCGGCCTTGTCCGCGGAAGAGAGCGACGGGGAAATGGACCGGCACGCCATACGGCTTCAAACCGGTTCTAAGCTCCTCGACGATGCCGTCTTCATCCGCCGAATGCGCTCCGAAGAAGCCGGATTTCAGTTGCGGCAAGATCTCGACGATCACCTCGGCATGATTTTCCTGCAACTCGCGAACTAAATCCACGTAGGCGCGAATCCCCTGCTCGCGTTGATACTTGAGACCTTGAGTAGAGTAAGTACCTAGTCTCGATTCCGTATATCGCCAAGTCAGGTGGCGGAACACCTCTTCGGCGGCAAACATCGGTTTGGCGTGGTTCGAAAAGAACGGCAGGGCTTCGAGGCCGTACAAAGGCCGGTACACATCGCCCACTGGAACACAGATGATGGCGAGATCCGCGCCGAAAGTCCCGAAGCGGCGGACATAGCCGAGCTCGTGAAATGGGCCCCAACCGTTCACCCCCATGTTCAGCACCTCTAGTTTCGGGTGACCGGTCTCTCTCAGGGCCGCTTCGAGGCGCCGCGCATAGAGATCCTTCTGATCGATGTAGGACCCTCCATAAAGGGTGGAATCTCCGAGCATCAGAATCCGGAAAACTCCGGGCAGTTTCTCGCGGGGAAAATCGGGCGCCCGCATACCGAAGGAGTTGAACCGCAGCGATGCACCACGTTCCCGAGTCACGGTCTGCCCGGGCAAAGGATAGTATCCGGCCTGCGGATCCAGCACGTACACCACCGGATGTCCAAACCCGAAAATTCGCAGCGTGATTTCTGATGCCGCGAACAACAGAACCAGGCTCACTGCGGCTACGGCATAGGGCCGTGATCGCGGGACTCGCACCGAAGCGAAAGCCGCGTCCAGAAGCCGGACTTTGCGGTCATCCGCATCGGATTCTTTCCAGAGCGTCTGGTGCGTTTCCGATCGGCGGCAAAACGGATCGCTTGCGCCGAGCCGCTGGAACCAGCGTATGCAGGGCAACAGCACAAAGTAAATCGGAGCGAGCAGGAGAAAAGCTGCGGCGCGCCCCAGCCAATCTCCGAGCACCGCGAAAATCTGCCAGATGGTTCGCTCAAAGCTGCGCGAGCAGAGCGCGCCAATGCTCAAACCTGAACTGATCGCCGCGATACCGGCAGCAAGCGCGTGTCTTCCGAACGCAAAGCTGATGGATGCAATGCACAGGGCCAACGCCCAGACCACGCAGACCCTCAGGCGCGACGTTTCTGCTCGTGAATCATTGAAGGTTCGAAACCAGGAGATACTTCGAACACTGTCTTTCATGCTTGACGTTATGAACGGATCACGCCTCTTTCGCGCGCTCTAGACCTCTTCCGTACCAGTTCACGTTGTCCCTGCCTTCCGCCGTGGTCAACAAATGCTTGAAACCCGCGGCCTCATACAAACGGTTTGCCTTATTGTCGGCATACGTCGGAGTGAACATGTATTCAAAGCCCAGCGAGCGAGCCTTCTCAATTGCCGCCGAGGTGAGCGCTGAACCGATTCCCTCACCGCTCGGGTTAGCGACTAGAGCGTGGAGAATGCACCAGGAAGTGGGATTGCCGGCCTGGTGAAACAGGCCATTCAGCGGTTTTCTTTCCCACAATTGGCGGCCCATCGCCAGCACGGTTATGGGGTGTCGCACCGTGTGCCAGGCCAGCAGCGAAAGCAATTCCGCGGGGCGCTTTTTCAGCAGCGTCCAAAGCAGCCGGTTTCCGCCCCAACGGAGAACCACCATTCCACGGAGCCGATTCTCTTCCCGGAGTGCCAGGCATAGCCCGATGCCATTATCGGCAGACAACTCGGCGTAGTACATGCGTAAGAGCCTCTTGCCCGGCTCGCCTTTCAGCCGCCTGGTCAGGAGCCGCGCGTGAAGCTCCACAGCTTGATCGACCAGTTCGTCTTCTAGGATCGCTATTTGACCGATGGGGACACCCTCGTTATGTTGCGCGCCGGCGGGCTTCAATTGTGAATTAGTTCCATGGCGCGGGCTTTGCGCCATAGCTCGCTTTTAGGAAACCGGTGAGCGATCGCATCGATGATTCTCCGGCTTTTAGATCCTATAAAGGGCTTGAGTATCGGGTTGAACACGATGGTGTCCTGCCACTCCTTCAACTGGAACCCCATCTGATGCTTGAAATGATCCAATCCTACCGTGTTCTCAAGCGATTTCAATCCGTAAGACACGTACTCAATCCGGGGGTCTTTCAACTTCTCTTTAGTAACCGAAAACACGAGCGCGTTGTTCGGATAATGAGCCAGGTAATCGGTGGCTGAACATTGCTCGAGGATCGTAAAATACTTTTCAACCAAGGCAGTCGCCATGAAAGCGGCGAGCTGCCCGTTCACCAAAGCGCCCCAGGCTTGGCAATCGCGCGTTCGTGCAGCCACTTCGCACATGCGAAGCCACTGCTTCTCGACCATGCTGCCACCGTGGCGCTGCTGCCGCGCTAAGGTTTCGAGGTGCAGTTCGAGGCCGCGCTTCGCCAGGTAAGCGAAATCAATCTGCTCGATGACGCAATTTTCAAGTCCGCGGCGAACCTGATTTCGCGCCTTCTTCTCGAGCAGTCCGAAATTATAATCGCGGTTCGAGCAAAGGAAGAGACCACCAGGACGGCCCTCCCCGGCAGAAATGGCCGGGAATCGCAGGCCGATCGCGGGGCCATCGATCCACACGCGAGCCTGTTCGCTCAAGCTCGGAGAGATCGCCCGATGATAAGGAATGCTGAGGTAGAAAAGAGCTTGCTGGTTGTACCAATAGGCGCTCTTGGTCTCGACGACACGATGCCCGCGCAGTTCCCAGAAATGCGCGAATTCTGCTGCGTTCATAATTCAGCGGCCAAACGAATTGTGTTCACGTGGGAGCGCAGGCACTTTCGATCAAATTGTTGAATTGGATGGCGACCGATTGGCGGGAGTAATGTTCGACGACGAATTCTCTGCCCTGCTGCCCCATCTCATGCCGCCGCTGGGGGTCGTTTTTCAACTGCAGAATCGCCGCCGCGAGCGATTCCGGATGGTCCGGGTCGACACAAATGCCGCAACGGGCTTCCTCCGTTAATCGCGCGATTTCACTGTCCTTGCCGACCGAAGCGACTAAGGGGCGCCCGCTCGCCAAAATCCAGTACACCTTCGAAGGAACGCATTCATTCTCGACACCGCTTTTCAACGTGACCAGAGACAGGTCCGCTGAAGAGAGGACGGACGGCACCTCTTCTCGCGGTTGAAATGGAAGGAAAC
>JAFASD010000330.1 GCA_019244945.1 Acidobacteriaceae bacterium
AGCCGCACCGGATCTTCGCTCGACTGCGTTTTCGAGGTAAGTGCTCCCATGATCAGGCTTTCGCTCGAAGCGAGCAAGGCAAGCGCCAGCAAATACCTCTTGACTTTCTGCATCTCTCATATAACATATACCTGCTACCATCGCGCTAAAGCGCTTAACCAGGAGCCGTTGGGTCAACAGATTGGTAGGGGGTCATCATGGGACCACGTTCAAAAGTCCATAACCTGCATGCTCAGGTGCTCGTACTTGGGGCGCTGTTTGCAAACATCGGTTACGCACAATTCAGTGGCAGTATTCAGGGAATCATTCAGGACCCGAGCGGCGCGGTCGTGCCTAAAGCGACCGTGACGCTGGTGAATATTGGGACGCGGGTCTCCTCTCAAGCAATAGCTCACGAGGACGGCGTCTACAATTTCCTGAGTCTCGCTCCGGGATCTTACGAGATCACGGCAGAAGCGCAGGGGTTCAATCGGGCCAGCGTCAAGTTTGAGCTCCAAACTGACCAACTGCTCAATGTCCCAATAACGCTTTCAGTGACGTCGTCGAAAAACGTGGTGACTGTGACAGGGGAAGCTCCCCTTCTGAACACGGCGGAGAGCCGAACTGAGATGACGCTCGAAACCGCTGCGGTGGCCGAACTTCCGGTGCCCGGTCGCAATATGGTCACGCTGGCCACCTTGGCGCCCGGAGCTTCGGGACTCGGCACCATGGGGGGCGGGCAGCCGGGTCACGTCGGCACTCCCGGTTCGGGGGTCGACAACTATTCCACCGAGACCCAGGTTGATGCCAGCGCGAACGGCGTAGGTCAGATGTCAAACATGTACGTTGTTGACGGACTGGATGTCACGAGCGGAATCCGCCAGGGCGTTCTCAATCTGACGCCGAATCCGGACTCCATTCAAGAGACCAGCATCGAAGTGAACACATTCTCTTCCGAGTATGGGCGTTCGGACGGCCTGGCCATGATCATGACCACCAAATCCGGTACGGACCAGTTTCACGGACTTGCGGCGGATTATTTTACTTACCAGAAGTTCTTCGCTGCAACGGAGTTTTCGCACAATTATGCGCCCTTTCACAGCAACAATATGTCCGGCGCCATTGGGGGCCCCATTATTCCGCACCACCAGTTTTATTTCTACTTTGCGGTTGAGCCGCTGCGGTCCTCCTCTTCAACTGGAAACACCTTAGATACCTTTGCGGATCCACAGTTCACCGCGTGGGCTCAACAACACTTTCCCAACACATTAGGCACAAAGCTGCTGAGTACGTATTTGCCGACGCATCTTACCGGAGTATCCGTGGCTTCCACTGCAGCCACTATCTTTCCGGGCACGTGCGGGACAGCGGCAACGAACAATCTTCCCTGCGGCCTTCCGATGATTGACCAAGGCGGCTTCAACTCGACGCAGTTTCGCAACGGCACGCAGTATTTCGGACGCGTAGATAAGTACTGGAAGAATGATCGCGTCTACGGCAGCCTATATCGAACTCTACTTAACTATGGCGCAGCCTCACCCATGCCACAATTCTCAGCAGCTAATAACAATTGGGAGTACGCGGTACAAGGGAATTACTCCCACACATTTTCGCCGACAACTGTAAACGAAGCAATGTTTGGCGCGAGCCGCGTAGAGGGTACTTTGGGCAGCGGTGCGCAGGACTACACGGTCCCCTCGATTAACGTGACCGGGATAAATATCGACAGTGGGCAAGCGTTCGGCGTTGGTTTCGCGCAAGGAGATTTTATTCAGCACAATTATCACTGGCGCGATGTTCTATCTCATGTTCATGGGACGCATTCACTCAAATTCGGCTATGAAGGCTGGTTTGGCGATGACGTGGAGCCCTTCCAAGGTCCTTACTCGCAGCCGACCTTTCAGTTCAACAATCTATTGACCCTGGTCGAGGATCAACCTTTCAGTGAGACCCACGTCATGTACGACCCAACCTCAGGAAAGCCTGTGTTGTGGAGTTGGAATGCAGCATCGAGTACTTGGGGCGCATTCGCTGAAGATACATGGAAAGCGAGAAAGAATCTGACCTTGACTCTGGGCCTGCGGTACGACGATAGCGGCAACCCATATTCCAGAAGCTCGACGACTGTATTCGGCAACTTCTATCTCGGTACTGGCTCCACCTTCCAGCAGCAAGTCGCCAACGGCTATGCCAAACCAACCAAGAATGCTCTCCGAAATTCAGTCAATGATTTGTGGAGCCCACGTCTCGGTTTCGCTTGGGATCCTTCCAGCTCAGGCAACTGGACCATCCGTGGCGGTGCCGGGCTTTACAACAACTGGTTGACCCAGGCCAACGTGCAGGA
>JAFASD010000386.1 GCA_019244945.1 Acidobacteriaceae bacterium
CGGCTCTGGGACGGACAATCCGACTCTGAGCGTGTGGTTACGGCGGCCAGAAGCGCGAATTTCTCAGCTCGAGGGCTGGATTACCAAACGAACTGGGCGGGAGTTGCTGCAGGGGGTTCTGGCCGGGGTAGAAACGGAGACGAAGTACGCGGGGTATATGGCACAGCAGGAAAAGCAGGTTCGACAATTGGAGGAAGCAGAGAGCCGGCGGATTCCGGAAGCTTTTTTGTACGACGGGATTCCGGGGTTATCGAATGAAGTGCGCCAGAAGCTCACTAGGGTACGGCCGACGACTTTGGGTCAGGCGAAGAGGATACCGGGGGTGACTCCGGCCGCGATCGCGGTGCTTGACATTTATCTCAACCTTCATGTTCCACGTGAAACATTCGTTTAGAGCACCGGTCCAGGACATTTGGCGCGTATCATTTCGGTAGCGAATCAGAAGGGCGGGGTGGGGAAAACCACAACCGCGATTAATTTGGCTGCGGCTTTGGCGGTTGCGGGAGAGAAGGTTTTGCTTGTGGATTGCGATCCGCAAGGCAACTCGACCACTGGAGTGGGGGTGGGGAAGTCGGGTGATCGAGGGACGCTGTATCACGTTCTTCTCCAAGAGGCGACGGTGGAGCAGACGGTTGTTGCTACCGAATCGGAAGGTTTGTGGTTAGTTCCGGCTGATCGGAATCTGGTGGGAACCAATCTGGAGTTGGTGGATGCAGAGAACCGCGAACAACGTCTTAAGCAGGCGCTGGCGACGGTTGCCGACAACTACCAGTACATCTTAATTGACTGCCCGCCGGCTCTGGATTTGCTCACGCTGAATGCCCTGGTCGCGTCGGATTCGGTTTTGATTCCGATACAATGCGAATTTTTCGCTTTGGAGGGTATTTCGCAGTTGCTGGATACACTCGATCGCGTTCGCGACAATGTGAACGCGAAATTGCGGGTCGAGGGCGTTCTGCTTACGATGTATGATGACCGGACGAATCTGACCCGGCAAGTCGAAGCGGATCTTCGGGATTTTTTCGGCGGCGAAGTGTTCAAGACCGTGATTCCCAGGACAGTGAGACTTGCAGAAGCTCCGAGCTTTGGGAAGCCGATTGTCGCGTACGATCCGCGGTCGCGAGGTGCGGAAGCGTATTCAGAGCTCGCAAAGGAGATCTTGGCCCATGGAGAAAGAAGCAGAACGGATTCCGCGCAGAGCGCTGGGTAGAGGCCTTTCCGCGCTATTGCCCCCCAAGCCGGCGCCTGCTGAGCCTACGAGCGAGCCGGTACCTTCGGGAAGATCAGATGTCCCCGAGCACTTTGAACAATTCCAGAGTATTCCGCTCGACCAAATAGAGCGAAATACGGAGCAGCCTCGAGATAGTTTTGACCTGGAAAAACTGGAGGAATTGGCCCAATCTATTCGGGCAAACGGGTTGATACAACCTATTACGGTCCGAAAACTTGGACCCGGAAAATACACGCTCATCGCGGGCGAACGGCGTTGGAGAGCGGCCAGGATGGCTGGCCTACCAGAGATTCCCGCGCTCGTTCGCAGTGCGGAAAACGAACAATTGCTCGAATTGGCGCTCATTGAGAATCTGCAGCGCGAAGACCTGAACCCAATCGAAACGGCGGCTGCTTTTCAGCGGCTTATGGCGGAACACGGATTGACTCACGAGCAGATCGCGGAGAGGACCGGGAAAGACCGCTCAACGGTGACCAATTTTCTTCGCTTGTTGAAACTTTCGCCTTTCGTTCGCAATGCATTGGCGAGCGGGAATATTACGTTTGGACATGCACGCGCTCTTCTGAACATCAGCGATGCCGATGCGCAACTTGCCGCCTGTGATCGGCTGATAAGAGACGGTCTCTCGGTTCGGCAGACGGAACGTTATGTTAAACAGCTTACTGAAACACCGCCCGGACGCCCTGAAAAGCAGAGCGAGCCGACGACTTCGGATCCCAATATAAAAGCTGCTTTGGACGAGATGGCAAGAGCTCTCGGAACGCGGGTTCGGATGGTCGCTAAATCGGAGACATCGGGCCGCCTGGAGATTGAATACTACTCGCAAGACGACTTGGATCGTATTTATTCGGTGATCGTCAAGCAATGATAGGCTGATATTGGATTGCCGGTGTAGCTCAGGTGGTTAGAGCGACGGTCTCATAATCCGTAGGTCGCAGGTTCAACTCCTGCCGCCGGCACCAATCGTTTGTAGGGCGTAACCTTCCACCAGCGACAAGTCTCGTGAATAGAATCGGTGGTCGGGGATGATATCGCGGTTCATCTCGACGAATAGGTTACGCTCCACTGGGTTGACCACGGTTTCCCAGTCGAGATCCGAGACTCCGCTCAGGAATGGCGTGTACACCACCCGTCGTGCAGTCCGCCGGGCTAACGTTCCCGCCCATGCTCCCAAGAAGGGTAGTGAAGCACCTTGCGGTAGACCGTGCAGCAACTCCGCCAGAAAAGCGGCTTTCATGACCGCGAATTGTATGGAGACCATGCTCACCGATCGTTGTTTGAACATGAGGGCGAAGTATCCCGGGTCGAGAAAAGATCTGCCGCGATCGGGACATCCGCAGGCTTTGCCGAAACCGAAATAACGGCCAGCATCGCTAATCAAGCCGTTCCGGTTTCGGATGCGGCCGCCGATCATAACGGCATCCGGGTGCAGTTCGAAAATACCCAGGGCTTCCCAGGGCCATTCGTCATCTTCCACTTGGAGGTCTTCTCCGCGGAAGTGCACAAGCCCGTCGGCTTGAGCCGCGCGGCGTGCGGTTTCCAGGAGACACCGCGGGTCAGAGCTCGAATCGAGACTGCCCTGACCGCTTCCGAGCACAATTGAAACGATGTGACGCGGAGATACGTGCTGCCGGACGAAACGCCAATGCGCAGCGCCTTTCAAGAGCGGGCTGCATTCGACCTGAAAACGGGAGCCGTGCGAGTGTGAATCGAGAAAACGCTGCAAAACCGCTTTTTGCGAGGAATGGATGTAGGCTTTCGAGGCCACATCGTCCGCGGTCGAATGGGCATGCACTCGCCAGCTGTAGAGAACTTCGGGAATGTGCACGGGTTCGTATCCAGCCATCATGAATCTCACGAACAGATCCCAGTCCGGGCTTCCTTCGGTGTTTTCGTCGGTGTACGCTTTCAAATTCAGCGCTATGTCGCGGTCGATTACGCCCAGGTGAGCTATGTATGCGGAGTTCAGCAGAAGAACGGGATCCCAATCAGATTTCAGATACGGTTGATAGTGGCGGGTTCCAATTACTTTGTCTTCGTCGCTATAAAGCAGTGGGGGATACGCGCGGTCGCGGACGTACGATGTGACTACTTTCAATGCGTCGGGATAGAGGCAGTCATCGGCATCCACGGGTAGCACATAGCGCGCGCTTGCCCGTTCCAGGCACTCACGCAGTCCTCGGACGATGCCCAGGTTATGCTTCACCCGAGGCGATGTGATCCAAGTGTGGGCGCTCAGCTCCTCGAAAAGAGAAAGCAGCGCGGGATTGGAGCATCCATTGTCGAGAAGCACCCATTCGCACGTGCCATGAGGATTTTGACTGGTCAGCGATTTCGCGAGAGCTCTCAGAGGACCGACAGGGCTTCCATTCCAAACCGGCGTAAGGACGGCGAGCAGTCCGGGCTCGAGCGCGTTTTGGTAGATTGTGTCGCGCGTTTTCACACGCTCCCGGATCCAACGCTCGTATTCGCGCGCTTCGCGATTAGGGAAAAGCTGTTCGGTCTGGCGCCTGACGACGCCCTTCACGAAAGCTGAAGCACGATGCCGGAGCCGGGATTTCACTTCCGGTTTATCCAAGCCCAATTCTGCCAAAACAACACTTCATTCCTGGCCCTCCGCCACATCACAACGGAATATTGCCGTGCTTCTTTCGGGGCATGGTGTCGGTCTTATTCGCCAGCATTCGCAATGCGCGAATGACTCGGGGCCTGGTTTCGTGAGGCTCAATTACGTCGTCGATGTAGCCGCGCTCCGCTGCGACGAACGGGTTCGCGAAGCGATCGCGGTACTCATCGATTTTGGCCTGGCGGCTTTCTTCTGAACCGGTGGATCGCTCCAACTCGCGACGGTAGAGAATATTGACGGCGCCCTCTGGTCCCATGACCGCGATTTCGGCGGTGGGGTACGCGAAATTTACGTCGGTCCGCAGATGCTTGGATCCCATCACGCAATATGCGCCGCCATAAGCTTTGCGGGTGATGACGGTGATCTTGGGAACGGTTGCTTCGGCGTAGGCGTAGAGCAGTTTTGCGCCATGGCGGATGATGCCTCCGAATTCCTGCGCGGTACCGGGAAGGAAGCCGGGGACATCCTCGAATGTCACGATGGGGATCTGAAAAGCGTCGCAGAAGCGCACGAATCGCGCGCCCTTTGTAGAAGAATCAATGTCGAGGCATCCGGCCAGATGGGCGGGTTGGTTGGCAACAACTCCAATGGCCTCGCCGGCCATGCGAGCGAATCCGATTACGATATTGCGCGCGAAGTGTTCGGCAACTTCGAGGAAATACCCGTCGTCCACAACTCGGCAGATGACGTCTTTGATGTCGTAAGGCTTGTTCGATTCTGCGGGGATCAAGGTATCGAGCTCTTGATCCATGCGATTTTCCGGGTCCTCTGTGGTCTGGCGAGGTACGCCGTCGAGATTGTTCTGCGGGAGAAAACGCATCAGTTCGCGAATGCTGCGAAGGCAGTCTTCATCGTCTGCGGCGAGGAAATGCGCGACGCCGCTCATGGAATTGTGTGTCATCGCGCCTCCCAAATTTTCTTTTGTGACGTCCTCATGAGTAACGGTTTTGATGACATCGGGGCCGGTCACAAACATGTGGCTGGTGTGATTGACCATGAACACGAAGTCAGTGAGCGCGGGGGAATAGACGGCTCCGCCGGCGCAAGGGCCCATAATGGCGGAGATTTGAGGCACAACTCCGCTTGAGATCGTATTGCGTAGGAAGATTTCGGCGTAGCCGGCGAGCGACACGACGCCTTCTTGTATTCGGGCGCCTCCTGAATCGTTCAGACCAATAATCGGGGCGCCGGTTTTCAACGCGAGGTCCAATAGCTTAACGATCTTCTGGGCGTTGGCTTCTGAAAGCGACCCACCGAAGACGGTGAAGTCCTGCGCGAAGACAAAAACCAGGCGGCCATGGATCAAGCCGTAACCGGTTACAAAGCCATCGCCCTCGATCAAGTTATTCTGCATGCCGAAGTTGTGGCATCGGTGGCGGACGAGCTTGTCGAGCTCTTCGAAGGTGCCCTCGTCCAGCAGTAATTCAATGCGCTCGCGCGCGGAGAGTTTTCCTTCGCGGTGCTGCCGCTCCTTCCGCTCAGCGCCTCCGCCTTCTTCGGCCCTCGCGTGACGTCGCCGGAGTTCTTCCAATCGGTTCGAGATCATGTCAGATAGTATGTATGACCAGTGCGGGCGGGCTCGTCGTTGGAACTGCGGGTCATATTGATCACGGAAAAACGGCTCTAGTTCGCGCCCTGACCGGGATCGATACTGACCGGCTGGCGGAAGAGAAGAGACGCGGCATTTCCATCGATCTTGGGTTCGCTCATTGCGACCTGCCGAATGGCAGACGTGTGAGTTTTATAGACGTTCCAGGGCACGAGCGATTCATTCGCAACATGCTGGCGGGTGTGGGTGGGATCGAAGCTGTTCTTTTGATTGTGGCTGCGGATGAATCCATCAAACCGCAGACGCGGGAACATTTTGATATCTGCCGGTTGCTGGGTATTGAACGCGGCATTATTGTCCTCACCAAGACCGATATTGCCGGTTCTGAACAGATCGCGTCCGCGATCAGCGACGTGCGGAATCTGTGCGCGGGTTCATTTCTCGGTGCCGCGCCGATTGTCCCGGTTAGTGTGATTGCAGGCGAAGGTCTTGATCGCTTGAGAACCGAGCTCTCGTTGTTGGCTGAGCAGATCAGTCCTCGAGATAGCGGTGGTCTTGCACGTCTTCCGATTGATCGGAGTTTCGCGCTGAAAGGTTTCGGGACCGTGGTGACGGGCACGCTCTGGAGCGGACGCCTCCAGCCCGGCGATAAGGTTCGCCTTCACCCTTCCAAACGAGAAGCGCGCGTGCGAGGGTTGCAAGTACACGGAGACCAGGTTGGAATCGCGGTTGCCGGGCAACGCGCTGCGGTCAATCTCAGCGGCATCGACAGTTCCGAGATTCGGCGAGGGTTCGTTCTGAGCCATTGCGAGGAGATCGAGCCGTCGAAGTTGATGGATGTGTCACTCGAGTGGCTAACTCAGTCGGATATGCCTACGGGGCGCGAGCAGTTCACTTTACATATTGGGACGGCCGATATGAGGGTGGCTGTCAAGGTTTTGAAAGAGACGGATTCGGGAACGCTTGCCCGCATGTGGCTGTCGGAATCGTTTTTGGCTTTTCCGAGAGACCGATTCGTGCTTCGCAGTTTGTCGCCGCCTCGAACGGTTGCGGGCGGCACTATTATTGACGCATTTCCTCCGAAGCGCCTGAGGCGGGGAAAAACGATCAGCCGGTTGGAATCGCTTCAGTACGCTGATCCCGAGAAAAGAATTCAGATCCTGATTGAAGAGAGCGCCGATGGCTGCGGTTTGCCGGATCTGATGCGCTCGACTGGAATCCGACTGGATGAGGTTAAATCGCGGGTTGCGAAAAACCCTCAGCTCGCGTTTTCCGAGGGCGCTCAACGTGTGGTCAGCAAAGCTTGGATAGAAGAAAGGCGACGGAGGTTGTTGGAGTGGCTGCGAGATTTCCATAAAAAAAATCCGTCCGCGGCAGGCGCGCCGGTATCGCTTGCTCGGATGGGATTGGAGCCGTCTGTCGCGGCGCTGATTTTCGATCATTTGCCGGCGGTGCGGTTGCAAGGTGACACCGTATCGCTCGGAACGCACCGAGCGCAGCTTAGCGGCGCCGAAAACCGAATTATTTCTCAAATAGAAGGCGTGTTCCGGCGGGCGGCTCTTCAGCCCCCGACACTAAACGAGGCTTTGCTTTCCGCGGGCACCGATGTAAAAAAAGGGAGGGCTTTTTTGGAAGCTCTCATTAAGAGTCAAAGATTGGTGCGGGTCTCGGAAGATCTGGTGTTTCACGTTGATGCGATTTCCCAGGTGCGCAAATCGCTTTCCGAGCGCAAAGGTCGCAGATTTTCTGTTCCGGAGTTCAAAGAGTGGACGCAGATTTCTCGGAAATATGCCATTCCGCTGCTGGAATATTTGGATCGGCAGCATGTGACGCGGAGGGATGGGGATTTTAGAGTCGTACTGTAAGAATCTTTCAATCGGGAATCAGGCAGCCCGATGCATGGTCGGCCGGGAATCCGATGCGGCGTTTCGGCTCCGCGGGCGCTTCGATCAAATGCTGAATCGTTTGGAAAACCATTTGAATCTGTTGCCCCTGTTCTTCCTGCTTCGAGCGCAGTTCCTCGAATTGCCGAGCCAGATCGTCGTGCGACGCAAGAAGGTGACGGAGCCGCACGAATGTCCGCATGATGGCGATATTGACTTCGATTGCACGCGGGCTGGTGAGGACGCCCGAAAGCATGGCAACACCCTGCTCCGTGAAGACGTAAGGGCGATAGCGCCGTCCGCCACGGCGGTCGTTTGAGATGCCAATCTGGCATCTCAAAACTTCCTGTGCTTCCCTGGCGGACAACTGAAACATAAAATCCTTCGGGAAGCGTTCCCGATTGCGCTTGACGGCTCGGTTGAGCGCCCCCGTGTCGACCTGATACAAGCTGGCGAGATCGGAGTCAACCAGGACCTTGTGGCCACGGATTAGCCAGATCCGGCTGTCGATCAGAGGAACGGGAGCGATTTCGGCGCGAGGCATCTCTTTTGTTAAGTAGGAATCGCAACGCAGTTTTCTACAGCACTTCAAAAATCAGGCATTTCAGGTAGTGTGTTTCCGGCACGGTGAGCAGGATGGGGTGGTCTTGCGCTTGGGTGCGGCGTTCCAGGACGCGTAGTTGTTTGCCGCAATCGAGAGCTGCTGAAGCTATAACCTCGAGCAGGTGGGCTTCGGTCATGTGGTGAGAGCAAGAGCAACTTACGAGAATGCCTCCGGTTTGGAGTAATCTCAGCGCTCGCAGGTTGATCTCTTTGTAGCCGCGCGCTGCGCCTTCTAAAGCTGAGCGGGATTTTGTGAAAGCCGGTGGGTCGATGACGATTAGATCGAAGCTGCGCTTTGCGCTCACCAGGCCGGGTAGATAATCGAGCACGTTCGCTTCATGAAATTCGACATTTGTCAGACCATTCAGTTTTGCGTTGGTTCTCGCAATGTCTACTGCAGGCCGGGAGCTTTCAACGGCTTCTACGGAATCGCAAACGGAGGCGAGGTGCAGGGCGAAGCCTCCGGCGCCTGTGAAACAATCGAGCGCGCGGGCACGTGCGTAGGGGCGGGCGGCCAAGTAGTTTTCACGCTGATCGAGGAAGACGCCCGTCTTTTGCCCGGCCATGAGATCTGCCTCCCAGAGCAGGCCATTCATGTGGATCCGAGCGCGTTCCGGTACATCCCCCGCGAGGAGACAGATTTCCCGAGGCAACTCCTCCTTGGCCCGCACAGCTAAGTCATTTCGGGCGATGATGCCCATTGGTTTCAGGAGTTCGGTTAGCACATTGACGATTTCGTTTCTGAGGCGGTCCATGCCTTGATCGAGCAACTGGAGGACGAGCCAGTCGGCGTAACGATCGACGATCAGTCCGGGGAGCAGGTCTCCTTCGGCATGCACCAGCCGGTAGGCATCTGAATCGCCCACCACGCGTTGGCGATATGCGTACGCGGCTTCGATCCGCTTGCGCAGGAAGTTTTCGTCGATTGGTTCCACGTGAGTGGAAAGCAGGCGCAGGGCGATCTGCGAAGTGGAGCTATAGTGGGCAACGCCAAGGGCGCGGCCCTTGTGATCCACTGCGCGTACAGCGTCACCGGGCTGCGCGGCGCCGCGGTCGATGACATCGCTCGAAAAAATCCAGGGGTGTCCGGATTGGACCCGGTCCGCGGCTTTCCGGTTTACACGCACGATGGGCAGCGGCGTCACGCCTCATTTAAGCAAAGGGCGTCTTACCCAAAGCTAAGATCTTAATTGCTGCACGGTCGAAGCTTTTGCGGTTCTGATTCATTCTCATGGACCATCCGGCTATTAGCGTAGTCGTGCCCTGTTTCGACGAAGGGGAAATGATCGCGGCGTGTCATCAACGCCTCACGGGGGTTTTGCAGGGGCTGGATGCGTGGTACGAGATCGTCTACGTGGATGATGGCTCGCGCGATTCCACTCTCGCGATTCTGCAGGCGATCCACGCGTCCGACCCGAACGTCACTGTCGTCGAGCTTTCGAGAAACTTCGGTCATCAGACGGCCGTAACTGCCGGATTGGAGATCGCAAAAGGTGACGTCGTGGTCATCACCGATGCCGATCTTCAGGACCCGCCGGAGCTTATAGCGAAGATGCTGGAACTCTGGGCGCAGGGATTCGAGGTGGTATATGGCGTTCGCGAGACGCGCGAAGGCGAAACTGGGTTTAAGCGCTGGACGGCGAAGCTCTTCTACCGGCTGATTAACAGGCTTTCGGATGTTCCGATTCCCCCGGATACGGGCGACTTTCGCCTGTTGGATAGGAAAGCGGTGGAAGCAATCAAGAGCATGCCGGAGCGGCATCGCCTGCTTCGGGGGATGTGCAGCTGGATCGGTTTCCGCCAGTGCGGTATCAAGTACGCTCGAGCGGCGCGTGTTGCGGGGAAAACAAAATATCCACTTAATAAGATGATCAATCTGGCTTTAGATGGGGTCGCGTCGTTTTCCACTGTGCCGCTCCGATTTCTCGCGGTGTTGGGATTTCTGACGGCTGCGCTTTCCGTCATCGGGATTCTTTACGCACTCATCGTGCGGCTGTTCACGCATACTTGGGTGGCGGGCTGGACCATTTCGTTCATTGGAATGCTGTTCCTGGGCGGGCTTCAGATGATCAGCATCGGAATCGTCGGTGAGTACGTGGGCCGCGTTTATGCGGAAACAAAACACCGCCCGCTATATCTTGCGCGCACCGTTCTGGAGCGACGTGGGGATCCGCCAAGGCTGAGATGAAGGCAGGGTCATCTCGGCAGCATGATCTTCTACCAGTGCCGCCCGTGTGGTTACTTCTGGTCGCCATCACGGCCTTATACATGGCATTTTTGACACGCACTTATTATTGGGATGGCGTTTTATTTGCATTGGATATAGAAGCAGTCCATCACGGCACGATGGCGCCTGCTGGGTTGTTTCATCCCAACCATCTTCTGTACTCCGCGTTGGGATCTGTGCTCTATTCGGCAGTTCTCGCCTTGCGGCTCAACGTGAGGGCTTTGACTGTTCTGCAGATCTTCAACGTTTTCTTGAGCGTGCTCACCGGGTACCTTGTTTACCTGCTCTCGAGGCGCCTCACTCAATGCCGCGTGATTGCAATCTTCTGTTGGCTTCTGTTTGCGGTGGGTGCAACCTGGTGGAAATTTTCAACGGACGCCGATAGCTACGTCGTTTCTGTTTTGCTTGTCGTTTTAGTTGCGTGGTTCCTGCTGGAGACCCCGCAACGTATATTTGCGGCCGCCGGCTGTCACATCGCCGCTATGTTGTTTCACGAGCTTGCGATTTTTACATACGTTCCGGTAATCACGATCATTGCGCTCGATTCGCAGAGATCGGTTGCTCGAAGATTCTG
>JAFASD010000417.1 GCA_019244945.1 Acidobacteriaceae bacterium
CTGACGCGTGATGGCGGTGAGCACTGGGAAAATGTGACTCCGAAAAACATGCCGGAGTGGATTCAGATTAACTCGATTGAGGCTTCTCCGTTCGATGCGGGTACGGCATATTTCGCGGCGACGATGTACAAGTTCGATGATAATCGCCCGTTCCTTTACAAAACGACCGACTATGGCAAGACTTGGCGCCAGATCAATGACGGGATTCCGCAAAGCACGTTTACTCGCTGCATTCGCGAGGATCCGAACCGAAAAGATCTGCTCTACGCGGGTACCGAAACCGGCATTTACGTGTCGTTTAACGGGGGCGGCAAATGGCAGTCGCTTCAGCTAAACCTTCCGATTACGCCCATTGCGGATCTAGCGGTCCAAAAGCGCGAACACGAATTGGTGGCCGCCACGCAGGGGAGATCGTTCTGGATTCTCGATGACACACCGATGCTTTCGCAGCTTACGGATTCGATTGCCACAGAAGACGTGCATCTTTTTGAACCAAAGCATACCTATCGCGGGGCTTTCGGGCGGAGCTTCGGAGCTGCGGCGGCCACCAGCGCGGGCGCAAATCCTCCGGCCGGCGCTGTCATTTATTACTGGTTGAAAGAGAAACCGAAGGGGGAAGTAACCCTGGAGTTTCTCGATGCAGACGGTAAGTTGATCAAGAAATTCTCAAGCAATCCGCCGCCGCGAACGGAGCCGACTCTGGAAGCTGTATCTCCAGAGCAGGCTGAAGAACAGGAGGAAGAAGGCGGTCCGCAGCCCGGCCGTGGAGTTCAGCGAATACCGGCGGAACAGGGCCTGAACCGGTTCGAATGGAACCTGCGTTACGCCGATGCCACCAGCTTTCCTGGCATGATCCTGTGGGCCGGGAACGTGCGGGGACCGGTGGTGACTCCGGGCACGTATCAGGTCCGGCTCAACGTGAACGGCAAATCCCAGACTCAGAAATTGGAAGTTCGCAAAGATCCGCGAGTCGAGACCACGCCGGAGCAGTATTCTGCCCAGCTCGCGCTCGAGCTCCAGATGCGCGACAAATTGAGCCAAACCAATGAAGCCATCGTGCAAATTCGTGAGGTGCGGAAGCAGATCGACGAACTCACCGGCCGCTTGAAAGCTGCGGGCGAGAGCCCCAAATCACAGCTCCTTCTGGAGCGCGCAAAGTCGCTCTCTCAGAAACTGACCGCAATCGAAGAAGCACTTTATCAGACCAAGAGCAAAGCCAGCGAAGATCCTTTGAACTTTCCGGTGAGGCTGAACAATAAGCTGGCTGCGCTCCTGTCAGCCGTGGCGGAGGCTGACAGCCAGCCAAATTCTTCGGAGCAGGAGGTATATGAGAGTCTGGCAACCCAGATAAACGCCCAAGTCCATGATTTTAATGATCTTTTAGCGTCCGATATTCCCGCCTTCAATAAATTGGTGCGGGAACAGGAGATTCCTGCAATCGCCGTCAAGACCGGGAATGCTGATCGTACAAGTCCTTAGTACTCAACCGCTGGTACTAACCTAGCCTGCGGTCTAGTACTTGAGACAACTGGCTTATCTTTATTCCTAGGCTAAGAACCCGTAAGATATGAGTATCCCGTGAAAGGGATGCGAGACAACGGAGGATCTTGAAAAAATGAAAATGAGAATTTTATCGGGGGCGCTGCTTTTTACAGGCACCGTGCTTATCGGTGTTCCGGCAGGCGCCACTAACATTGGCAATGGCATGTCGGGCCCACCGGATGTGTTGACGGAAACGGGTACGCTCCTCGCCTCGACAGGAGTTTTGCCCTTCAGCACCGCGACCTATTCTGGCACCTACGAAGCGGCAGTATACAAAGAAGCGGGCGGCACTTTAGATTTCCTGTACCAAATCCAGAACAATTCTTCCAGCTCGGATTCCATCGACCGAGCAACCGCGGCCAGCTTCAAGGGTTTTACGACGGACGTGGGCTATGACCCGACGTTTAACTTGCCGGGCTTTACTGGCACTGTCAAGCCGGACACGGTGGATAAATCCAGCACTGGCACGACAGTAGGTTGGAATACTGTCCCTCCGGGTATCGATCCGGGTACCACGTCTTACGTGCTTCAAATCGATACGAATGCGACCGCTTTCATGGCGGGTACATTTTCCATGATTGATTCGCGGACGTTTGATGGCGTTGGGTATCAGCCAACCGTTCCGGAGCCGGCATCACTTGCTCTGATCGGCGTAGGCCTTCTGGGCCTCGCAGCCCTTCGGAAGCGCCGTTCTTCCAATAAGTAATCCTCCACCTTCAAGTCGCATCGCGGGAAAGCGCCTCGAATAGCTTTCGAAGCGCTTTCCCGCGATGGCTTACTGAAAACTTCTTCTCCGGACTTAGCTCAGCAAAAGTGCGCCCTAGAGGCGGGTAATAAAAGAGCGGGTCGTATCCGAATCCATTGCTGCCGACGCGTGCGGTTAGAAGATGGCCCTCGACTGCGCCGCGGAAAGTCTCGAGAATACGATCAGCTTTGGCTAGAGCGATCACGCACAGGAATCGCGCTTTTCTGTTTTTCTCGTCTTGAAGATGCTCCAGAAGTAATTCGTTGTTGGCGGTGTCGATCGCATCAGGGCCTGCGTAGCGAGCCGAGTAAATGCCGGGAGCGCCGCCCAGCGCATCCACCTCGAGTCCGGAATCATCTGCAAAGACCAGCTCTGGTGTAAAGCGGGAGTAATAGAGAGCCTTGAGCGATGCGTTTTCCTCGAAGGTCGATCCGTTTTCTTCCGGTGCGGGAATACCTTCCAATCCAGGCAAGCAGTCGATCGTAACCTGTGGAGCGAATTCGCGAGTAGCCAAGGCAAACTCGCGGAGCTTACCTGGATTTTTGGAGCACGCGTACAGAATCACTTAGAACTGATCATTTAGGAGTGCGGGAGGCGAGCACCTGATCCTGCAGCGCGCGTAATTGCACAATCCCGCTGCGAGCGAGATCGAGGAGTTCCGCTAGCTGAGAATCCTCGAACGGCGTGCGTTCCGCAGTGGCCTGAATTTCAATGAATTTATTGGACCCAGTCATCACCACGTTCATATCGACGTCGGCTCGCGAGTCTTCGTCGTAGGCCAAGTCGAGCATCGCGCTGCCTGCTAAAATTCCGACGCTGGTTGCGGCCACGGAATCAGTCAGGGGAGACTTCGGGATTACCTTGAATTCGACCAGCGTGGTGATAGCTGCCGCAAGCGCCACGTACGCGCCGGTGATGGCTGCCGTGCGGGTGCCCCCGTCCGCTTGAAGCACGTCACAATCGACGATTATGCTCCGCTCGCCGAGAGCTGCCAGATCGACTACCGAGCGGAGCGATCTTCCGATTAATCGTTGGATCTCATGGGTTCTTCCGGACGGGCGTCCTTTGGTGAGTTCGCGAGGGGTACGAGTGATGGTGGCGCGGGGAAGCATGGAGTATTCCGCGGTAATCCAGCCCTTCCCCGTCCCGCGAAGAAAACCCGGAACGCTATCTTCGATGGTGGCCGCACATAAGACCCGAGTATTGCCGGTTTCAATGAGAACCGAACCTTCGGCCGTCATCAGGTAGTCCGGGAGTATGCGGGTGTTGCGAAGCTGGTTTGGGAGCCTTCCGTCGCTTCTCATTTATCCTGTACTGCGCAGCCCAAAGAATAGTATCAAGCCGATTACTACCAAAATTATCCCGAGGAGAACCAAACAAGGAATGGCGCCTTGGCGAGGCATCGCCGAAGCTTTCGCGTTTGCGCCCTTTTTCTTGATTTTGGGTGCAGCCATGATTGGAACCGAACCCCTCCCGTTAGGGTAAGCCTTGGCCTATTTTTTGAATAAACTATCGAAGGCAGCGCGGGCATCATTGGCATTGCGAGGCGCGGGAACGGCGCCATTGTCGCCATTTCTTACCGCTCCAGAAGGCAACGCATCGCGAGCCACCGTTACCCGGGGCTGAAAGAGCTCGCATTGATTGGGCTGGTCTTTTAGGGGGATACGCACGGGGATGGGCTTAACGCATTGAAAGCGAGTCGATGAATCGAAGTTCACGCATTGCTTGCAACAGTGGAGAGCAGAGCCGCATTTCGGGCAGGCGCCGGAGAAATCTATATCGGGCGCAAACGTTACCGCGCAATTGAAACATCTGGAAGCCACGACGTTTTGGACCAGACGGGGAAGTTTGGGTCCCGTTACGTCAATGGGGGGCTTAGGGCCGGGCTGGCGAGGCCGCTCGGAACGATAAGATTCATTGCGACCTGAGTCCTGGTAGCCTTGTTGCCTGTACTTGCGATCTCCGTCCATAAGTTGTGGATCGGCTCCTTGAAAACCAGCCGGCTGAAACGAACACAGACTTGGCTAATGTACTTTTCGCGAACTGGACGTATCTTAAGTGCAATTCCAGGGTGTGGCAAAGAATTTGCGGCTGCGCTGGAGTTTTCTCTTTAAAAACGGACGGGGTCTGAAGTTATCGGAAGGGAACAGAGTAACAGATCCCGCCTGCACTAGCTACTATGTACCACGGATTCGCCCGCCGCGCTAGGGGTTAGTATTAAATTTAATCCGAAACCCATTTCAGTAGAGCATTGCAGGGTCGCGTTAACGGGTTATCGAAGTGATTCGCGCCGATCCGGACCGAGTACCCCACACGCCCGGTCTGCTGGACCGTAAATTCGTTGGCAAAGACGACTGCGGTTCCGCGCTCCTCGACCGGAACCAGCGGCAAGGCATAGGTACTTTGTAACTGTCCGTTCACGCCGATTTGACCGATGACTGCTTCTACGCGCACCTCCGAGGGTTGCAGTCCGGCCAGCTCCACCGTGGCCCGGAGCGGAACGGCGGACCCGCTCATGACTTGGTCACCCGGGCCTTCCCCGAATTCTACGAATTTGATCAAGTGCCAAGTGCGATCCATTCGGGCGTCCCAAACCGATTTCTGCCGGGCCGCTTCGAAGTTGTTGTTGGAGAGGCTGGTCCATAGATCGTGAGCCGGTTGATAGAGCAGGGACATGTATTCATCCACCATTCGCCCGGAACTGAATCGGGGCGCGATCTCAGCCATGCAGGTTTTCATCCGCCGCACCCATTCCACGGGACCACTTTGATCGGAACCCTGATAGAAGACTGGAATGATGTCATTTTCCAGGGTGGAATAGATGGCCGTCGCGTGTAGCTCATCCTGGTCTTCGGAATACTTTACGCGATCACCGATGGCCCATCCGCCCGATATCTCATACGCTTCATCAAACCACCCATCCAGAACGCTGAGGTTCAGTACGCCGTTCATGGACGCTTTCATCCCGCTGGTGCCACAGGCTTCCTCGCCGCGCCTGGGATTATTCAGCCAGAGATCGACGCCCTGTACCATCTCGCGGGCCACCTGGATGCCGTAGTCTTCGACGAAGATGAGCCGTTTGGAAACTTCTGGATCACGCGACAGATTTACGATTTCGCGGATGAGCGTTTTACCTGGATGATCTTTTGGATGCGCCTTGCCGGCAATAACGATTTGCGCCGGCATCTTGGGGTGGTTCAAAAGTCTCTTCAGGCGAGCGACGTCGCGGAACAGAAGAGTGGCGCGCTTATAAGTAGCGAAGCGCCGGGCAAAGCCGATCGTGAAGACGTCCGGATCGAGAACTTCCTGCAAGCGGCGAATTTCAGCCGTCGAGGCCTTGCGCAAGTTGGCGGAATTGACGGCGCGCTCGCGCACGAATGAGACCATGCGCCGCTTCCGTTTCCGGTGCATCTCCCACAGCTCCTGATTGGGAATTTCATGGACCAGCTCCCACATTCGGGCGTCTTCCACTCTCTCGCGCCAATCGGGTTGGAGGTACTGATCGTATAAGGCGGCCAGATCGCCATTAATCCACGTCGCAGCGTGAACGCCGTTGGTAATAGAAGTAATCGGGACCTCTTCGACCGGGAGCCTCGGCCAAAGATCTTGAAAGATATCACGCGAGACGGCGCGGTGTAACACGCTCACGGCATTCCGAAATGCCGACGTCTTCAGCGCGAGGACGGCCATCGAGAAACGCTCCGACGGATCCTGCAGATTTTTTATTCCCAGGGCCAGAAGCTTTTCGAAGGGGATGTCCGCTTGCTCGCAATAACGTCGAAAATACTCATACACGAGACCTGAATCGAATAGATCGATGCCGGCAGGAACGGAGGTGTGCGTTGTGAAGATGTTGCTGACGCGAGTAGCTTCCAGCGCTTCTTCGAACTTGAGCCCGTGATCCTGCATCAGAATGCGAATTCGTTCGATCGCCAGGAAAGCCGAGTGGCCTTCGTTCATGTGATGAACGGTTGGTTTGATGCCCAGCTTCTTCAAGGCTCGGAGTCCGCCGATTCCGAGGACAATTTCCTGGCGAATACGCTTGTAGATATCGCCCCCGTATAGCTGGTCAGTAATCTCCCGGTGTT
>JAFASD010000499.1 GCA_019244945.1 Acidobacteriaceae bacterium
TCCTGTGTGGACGCAGTTCCATAACCAGTACCCGGCAACGGCACCCAAGCCTTTACCTTATTGGTTGCTGTATCGATCACCGCCAATCGCGGCTTAGTTTGATCGGACGTAAAAACCATGCTGTCGTCCTTTGAAATAGAAATTCGCTGCGTTTCGGAAGAAATGGGAATTACCGCGATAGTCTTTCGGGCTTCCAGATCCAAAACGGAGACGGTACCTGGCCCAACGTTCGCCGTGTATCCACGCCGTCCATCGTGCGAGATCGCAAGCATATGCGATTCATCCTGTCCCGTCGGAACGGAACCCGCAATTTTCAAAGTTCGAGGATCAACGATCGTCACCGACTTATCCAGCTCAGTCGTGATGTAGAGCATGCCATCTTTTGGGCCGAACAGAACGCAGTGGGGTCGCACGCCATGCCCGAAATCTACATCTCCAATCACCTTGCGAGCCGCTATGTCGATGACGACCATATTCCGGCCATCGGTCCCAGGTTTCCCGACACCCGAGTTGCCGTACATGGGAACGTAAGCTGTTTTTCCATCCGGAGAAGCAATCACTTCATGTCCTGTGATGCCGCCCTCAGGTACCGTCGCGACTTGCTCGCCGGCATTGGCGTCAATAATGCTGAGATCGCGATCTCCCTGGTTCGCCACCAGCAGAACCGCTTGGCTCGCTTTGCTAAATGATTGAGGCATTGCGATTCCCCAAAACAGAATCGTTAATAGAATCATCTGTAAACGTAACATCGAGAACCTCGGCGATCACACTATCATAGTGCCGTACGTGCAGTACTGGTACAGTTGATTTCTCCCCCCTTACTCATGTAAGCTATCTCTCGATAGCCCCTTGAAACTATTTTCCTTGCTGCGGCTCTTCCCTGTAGCCACCACTTCAAAGGTGTGCTTGCGAAATTCGCCCAATTCAGGAGTTCAGAAATGCCCCTTTTCCGGTTTGTAAGACCGATTTCCCACGCTTTCCCTGTCGTGAGAACCTCCCAGTTGTTCCGACTCAGTAGCGCGTTGGTGCTCTTTATCGCCGCTGCACAGCTCTGGGCCGCCACTCCTTCGAGCGGCACGCTGACCGATTCGGCGACCAAGCTGACCTACACAGCTGGACCGTTCACGGTTCCTAATTTGACGGATAGCGTCAATGGAACTCCCACCTGCAGCAGCACCGTCCCAGCCGAGCAGTGTGACACATACACGTTAACCGTTAAAGTCGCATCTGCGGACGCCACGACCAAACAGATCAACGTCTCTATCAGCTTTCCGAATTCCACGGGCGAGTTCGACGTCTTCGTTTTCGATTCGAAGGGCAACTTGCTCGCCAGCGATACCGCGGGCGGTGAGCCATCAGCCGTGATCATCCCGGCTGTTTCCGGTACGTACAGTGTTGTGGTTGATCCCTGGAATCCGCTCGGGCAGAGCTTCGCCGGGACTATCGCGCTCGAAGCCATAGTAAAGCCGCCCCCGCCGCCTCCGGGAATTCCGCCCCGCTATCAAACCTACCCTGCGCCCCCGAGCGCAGGTGGCGCCGATGCCTCGGGCGAGCCTTCCATTGGCATCGACTGGAAGCCGAACGTAGCGACCCTGAAGCATGGCACCGTGAATGAAGGTGGCGTCGCGTTCTTCACGTCTAACCTGACAGAATTTCGCGTCAGTTTCGATGACTGTTCATCTCCGGCAGGTTCTCTCTGGGAGGACATCACCAGCCCGGTGGAGACCGTGAACACGCTAGACCCGATCGGCTCCTGCGACCACTTCGGCAAAAGCCCCGGCCCTGGCAGAGTATTTCAATCCCAGCTCGCTGGAGCAACCAGTCTGCTGGCGTACTCAGATAATGACGGGACTTCCTGGACACAGTCCCAGGGCTCAGGACAGCCCGCTGGAATCGACCATCAAACGGTCGGCGCTGGTCCCTATAATCCGACCTCCACGCCACCCCCGCCCCCACACCCGCTGTATGCTAACGCGGTATATTACTGCTCCCAGGATTCCGCCACAGCTTTCTGCTCGCGCAGTGATGATGGCGGCTTGAGCTTCGGTGCGGGAGTTCCGATTTACAATCTCACCGAATGCGGGGGAATTCATGGACACGTCAAAGTGGCCCCAGACGGGTCTGTCTACGTGCCCAACAAGCAATGCGGCGCCAATCAGGCCGTCGTGGTTTCGACAGATAACGGTCTGACCTGGACCGTGCGGCCCATTCCAGATAGCACCGCCGCGATCGGCCTTACCGATCCATCACTGGGCATCGCCTCAGATGGAACCATCTATTTCGGCTACCAGGACGGCAGCGGTCATCCCAAAATTGCGGTCTCCCATGATCGCGGAGTGAACTGGGGCCCCTCCTTCGATGCGGGCGCTCAGTTCTCCATACAGAACGCCACCTTCGCCGAAGTGACGGCTGGAGATCCTGAGCGTGCCGCGTTCATGTTCTTGGGCACTCCGACCGGCGGCAATTATCAGGACCCCACGAACTTCAAGGGTATCTGGCACGCTTACATCGCTACCACCTATGATGGCGGTGCTCATTACGTAACCGTCGATGCCACTCCCACCGATCCGGTCCAGGTGGGGTCCATCTGCAATCTCGGGACCACTGGTTGCGAAAGCAACTCAGCCGGCGGAGCGGATCGCAACATGCTGGATTTTATGGATTTGACGATCGATGCTCAGGGTCGCGTGGTAGGCGCCTTTGCGGACGGCTGCGTCGTAGGAAGTTGCGATGCTACCTCCTCGCCTTCTGCCTCCCGCAGCGCTCTTGGAACGATTGTCCGCCAATCCGGTGGTAAACGCCTGCTGGCTGCCTTCGATCCGAAGGAACCCGCCGTTCCCGCTGCCCCTCTGCTGGGTTCCGCTCTGCAGAGCAAAACGGGTGTCCTGCTCTCCTGGCAAGCGCCGGATAACGGTGGTTCGCCCATCACCGGCTATAAAATCTTTCGCGGAACCGTAAGCGGGGGCGAGACATTGCTCGCCACGGTCACTCCGACGAAAACCAATTACGCTGACCAGACGGCGAATCCCAGCACGAAATATTTCTATCGCGTTTCAGCTCAGAACAAGGTCGGCTCGGGATCCGAGTGCGGAGAAGTCGAAACCTCGCCAGCCCCAGCTCCGCAGACCTCTTGTCTTGCTCCCGGCGTGACAGTCGTGACAGACGCCACCGGTGATCAAGAGGGCGCTCCTGCGAATACTCAGCTCGACATACAATCCATTACGATCGGCGAGCCATTCACCAGCGCAACCACTCCAAACGCGCTCTCCTTCAGAATGAAGGTTGAGAATCTCAATTCGCCCCTCCAGCCGAACGCATCGTGGAACATCTTCTTCACCACGCCGGACGGTACCGAACATTTCGTCAATATGAACACGGAGGGTACTTCGACAACTCCGGTCTTCCAATATGGGCATGTGACCACTCTTTCTACCGGCACTCGCAACTTAGTCACCGATGGCAACGCCGACCCGGGAAGCACCTACACAGCCGATGGAA
>JAFASD010000531.1 GCA_019244945.1 Acidobacteriaceae bacterium
GCATAAAATCGCCGTGTGCTTGCCGATTCCTCCTATTAGAGGCACAGGGAGGAGGAAACCGAACAGCGCCAGGCTGGGAATCGTCTGCAGCACGCTCGCCACGCTCACCGAAATGCGTCGAAGCAAAGCGTTTCGCGTACCCGCGATACCCAGTCCCACCCCGATCAATATGGCGAAACCTGAGGAAACCGCCACCAGCACAATGTGCTCTCCGGTCAACTCGGCGACGTCATTCAGAAGAATTTTGAGGATAGTCGGATCCACGAACTTTCCATACTACGGCTTTTGAGAATCTTAAGGTTGAGCCGTGGCATCTCACAACAGTAACTAAAGATTCAAAAAAGAACGTCTTTACGCCAGGAGATCCAAGACTCAATGTTCAAGCTCGTGTTCGGCGCACTCGGCGCTGTGCTTTTCGCCTCGTCAGTTTTTGCTCAGACTCAGACCTGGAAACTCGATCCGCCGCACTCGGCCGCGCAGTTCTCAGTGCGCCATATGGGGATTTCGACGGTTCGCGGGACTTTCACGAAAGTGAATGGGACGGTGCAATACGATCCTGCGGACCCGACCAAGACTTCACTCGATGTCACCATCGATGCTAGTTCGGTCGACAGCCGGAACGATATGCGCGATAACGACCTGCGCAGCGATCATTTCCTGGATGTTGCGAAATATCCCACCCTTACTTTCAAATCCAAGCGAGTCGAGCCCGCAGGTAACGGCAAATACAAGGTGACTGGCGATTTGACCGTTCATGGGGTTACGAAAGAGGTCGCGCTGGATGTGGAGGGGCCAACCGGACCAATTAAGGATCCGCGCGGCAATTTGCACATGGGCGCGTCGGCAACCACCACCATCAAGCGATCTGAATTCGGAGTTACAGGCGCGCCCGGCATGGTGGGCGATGACGTGCAAATCGCGCTTGACGTCGAGATGGTGCGGGCGTCGGGTGAGGGTCACTGAAGATAGGCGAGCGATTCAGCTTGTTGGCCTCTGCAACATTTCCGGGGGCAACGTATCTAGAAAAGCTCGCGCGACTGGAGTGGTGACCGCAAAGAACTCCTCCGGAACCGTCAAAACTTCCAACCTTCCGCTGTCGAGTACGGCGATGCGTGTTCCAATCGAGAGAGCTTCCATCAAATCGTGGGTCACGAAAACGGATGCTACATTGTAGCGATTCCGTAATTGTCGGAATTGCTCTTGCATTTCGTGGCGGGTAACGGGATCCAACGCGCCGAAAGGCTCGTCAAACAGCAATAAGCCTGGCTCGGCCGCGAGCGCCCGCGCAACCGCTACTCTTTGCCGCTGTCCTCCCGAAAGCTGATGCGGACGCCTGCCGGCCAGCTCACTCGCTTTCAGTCCGACTTGATCCAACAGCTCGCGTGCTCGCTGCCTCTGTCTGCCCTCGTCCCATCCAAGTAACCTAGGGACCAGAGCCACGTTTTGCTCGATCGTCCAATGCGGCAGTAATCCGAAATCCTGAATCACGTAGCCGATGCGCCGCCTTAGCCCGATTCGATCCAAGTGACCGATCTCCTCACCATTGATCACAATACTGCCGCCGGTCGGCTCGAGCAGTCGGTTGATCAGTCGTAACGCCGTCGTTTTCCCGGAGCCACTTCGCCCCAGCAGAACCAGCGTCTCCCCTCGATCCACCTCGAAGCTCAGGTTGTCCAGAATCGTGCGCCCGTCAACCCCGTAGCTCACCTGACGAAAGGAAAGATAAGACACTCGTCACAATAGCAACCCAGCCCTGCTATCTTGAAGTTGCCACCTTTACCATGCGATACGGTACTGCGTTCGTACTAATATGGCGTATCAGATCCAGCCCCTAAAAGAATTCCTCGTTCGTCCCGCGTTGCCCCCATCCCTTAATCGCCTCTCAGAGCTTGGTTACAACTTGCTGTGGAGTTGGGATCACACCATTCGTTCGGTGTTCCGGCGGTTGCATCCCACTCTCTGGAAGGAAAGCAACCACAACCCGATTCAGTTGCTTGGCCGTATTCCGCAAGAGAAGTTAGATAAGGCGGCCGCGGACCCACGCTTCCTGCTGCTTTACCGGCGTGCTTGTGAGCGTCACGACAGCTATCTTCACACCGTGGCTCCGGCAGAGGGCTCGCCTCACATTGCATATTTCTCGATGGAGTACGGGCTGCTCGATTGCATGCAGATTTACTCCGGCGGCTTGGGACTCCTCTCCGGCGATCACCTGAAAGCCGCCAGCGATGAGGATTTCGCCCTGACCGGCGTTGGCCTGCTTTATCAGCACGGATACTTCCAGCAATACTTGAATCCCGACGGTTGGCAGCAGGAACGCGCGCCGTTGAACGACTTTTACACCTTGCCTGTTCGCCCCTGCGTTGGCCAGTATGGCGAGGAAATCATTGTCAGCGTCATCCTCCCGACCGGCGAAGTTTTTCTTAAGGTTTGGCACATTGACGTCGGCCGAGTGAAGCTTTATCTCCTCGATACCAACATCCCGCAAAACAAGTCCGCCGAACACCGGGAGATTACTGACCAGCTATACGGGGGCGATATCTACAAGCGTATTCGCCAGGAAATTGTGCTCGGAATCGGCGGACTGCGAGCCTTGAAGAAGCTGGGCATCAAACCCACCGTTCATCACATGAACGAAGGGCACTCGGCATTCCTGGCAATCGAAAGAATTCGCATTTTGATGCAGGATCACGGGCTCAAGTTCGAAGAAGCGCTGGAAGCTACTCGCGTCAGCAACATCTTCACGACCCACACTTCCGTTCCCGCGGGCATCGATCTGTTCGATTCAGGTCTCGTGTATGAGTACTTTCGGCGCTATTGCGAGCAAGCGGGCATTCCGTTCGAAAAGCTCCTGGCCCTGGGAATAAAAAATCTGCAGGATCCTTCGGAGCGTTTCTCGATGGCGGTCCTCGCGCTGAAGACGTCGGCATTTCGCAATGCGGTGAGCGTGTTACACCGCGCGGTCTCGCGCGATATCTTTCAAGATCTTTGGCCGCGACTGCCGGTCGAAGAGGTCCCGATTACTTCCATTACCAATGGCGTTCACGCTGCCACGTGGATCAATGGCGACCTGGCCGCCTTATACGATCAGTACCTCCAGCCGGATTGGCGAGAGAGAGTCGAAGACGCCAGAATGTGGGAGCTGGTCCATGAAATTCCCAACCAGGAGTTGTGGGAGATGCACCGGAAGCGGAAGCGGCGCATGGTGTCATTTGTGCGCGAGCGCGCCGTTAATTCCGCCAACCTGCGCAAGGCGTCGACGGCTGAAATTCGCCGCTTGCAGGAAGTTCTCGATCCGGACGTCTTCACCATCGGCTTTGCCCGGCGTTTCGCTACTTATAAGCGCGCCACTCTCCTGTTCCGCGACGTCGCTCGCCTCAAGAGGCTTTTGAACCACCCTAAGATGCCGGCGCAAATCGTTATTGCCGGCAAGGCGCATCCCAAGGATCATCCAGGTAAAACGCTCATCCGCGAAATCGTACATCTGTCGCGTGATCCGGAAGTTTCCAAACGGCTCATCTTCGTCGAAGACTACGGCATCCAGGTGG
>JAFASD010000001.1 GCA_019244945.1 Acidobacteriaceae bacterium
GGACTAAAGCCCGTTCACTGGTGCATTCGAGATCGCACTGCGCTCGCCGAAGCCGAAGTGGAATATGAAAATCATTCCAGCCCTTCGATCTACGTGCGATTCCGCCTCGCCTCTGAGCCTGCGAAAATCGATCCCGCGCTCGCCGGCCGCGATGTCTACGTCCTGATCTGGACCACCACCCCGTGGACCATCCCCGCCAATCTCGCAATTTGTTTCCATCCGAAATTCGAGTATGTGGCCGTCGATACGCCCCAAGGCATCGCCATCATCGCCGAAGGTCTTCTGCCGCAGGTCTCCGAAGCGCTGGGCTGGGACAAAACAGTTCTCGCGCGATTTCCCGGCACCAAGCTCGAACACGCCGTCTTCCGCCATCCTTTTATCGAGCGAGATTCCCTCGGATTGCTCGCCGAACACGTCACGCTAGAGCAGGGAACCGGCGCTGTCCATACTGCTCCAGGCCACGGTCAAGAAGATTTCGTCGTTTGCCAGCGTTACGGAATTCCGGTCTATTGCCCGGTCGATGCAGCCGGTCGCATGTTCCAGGCCGAAGGCGCTGCGGGCGCACTTCCCGAAGAGCTGATCGGCAAAACCATCTGGGACGCCAACCCGCTGGTGATCGAACTTCTCGAACAGCGCAACGCCCTCGCGTCTCAAGAAAACCTCGATCACAGCTACCCACATTGCTGGCGCTGCCACAATCCTGTTATCTTTCGCGCCACCGAACAATGGTTTATCGGCATGGACCGCGAATCTTTCCGGACTCGCGCCATCGAAGCCATCCAAACCGTAAAGTGGCGTCCCGCCTGGGGCGAAGAGCGCATCTCCAACATGGTCGCAACGCGTCCCGATTGGTGCATCTCGCGCCAGCGCGTCTGGGGCGTCCCCATCATCGTCTTCTATTGCGAACAGTGCGGCGAGCCCTTCACCGATAAGCGTGTCCAGGAAAAGATAGTCGAGCAGTTTCGGCTCCATACCGCCGATATTTGGTATTCAAAAACTGCCGCCGAGCTGATCGGTCCCGGCGCCGCCTGCGCAAAATGCAGCGGCACTTCCTTCAGAAAAGAAAACGACATCCTCGATGTCTGGTTCGATTCCGGTTCGAGCCATCTCGCTGTCCTCACCGCCGAAAATGGTCTGCGCTGGCCCGCCGACATGTATCTCGAAGGCGGCGATCAATATCGCGGCTGGTTCCAAAGCTCCCTTCTCGTCGGTGTCGGTCTCAAAAAACAATCCCCCTACCTCGAATGCGCGACCAGCGGTTGGACTCTCGACGCCGAAGGCCGCGCCATGTCCAAATCCCTCAACAGCATCGGTCCCGAAAAAATCGTCAAGCAATACGGCGCCGACATTCTCCGCCTCTGGGTCGGCTCGGTCGACTTTATGGAAGACGTCCGCATGTCCGAATTAATCCTGACCCGCCTATCGGAGGCCTATCGCAAGCTGCGTAACACCTTCAAGTACCTGCTCGGCAACCTCGGAGATTTCGACCCCGCCCGCGACAGTGTTCCTGCCAGCCGTCTCGCCGGTATCGATGCTTGGATTCTGGTCCGCGCCGAAGATCTCATTCGCCGCTGCCTCGCTTGGTATCACGAATACGCATTTCACAAGGTCTACCGTGCCGTTTATGACTTCGCCACAACCGATCTCAGCGCCATCTATTTCGATATCTCGAAAGACCGCCTCTACACCGCAGGCCCGTCCTCTCACATCCGTCGCAGCGGGCAAACTGCCCTTCACCGCCTCAATCTCGCGCTAGTGCGTCTGCTCGCTCCCATCCTCTCTTTCACCTGCGAAGAAGTATGGCGACACACCAAATTTGGAACGGCGGAATGGGACAGCGTGCACATGGCCCTGTTCCCTCAACCCGAAGAGTTGACCCAAGGACTCACTCCCGCTCAGCGCAAGCAAGCTGCCGATTGGGATCAACTCGTGCCCGTGCGCGATGAAGTTCTTAAAGCGCTGGACGTCGCCCGCGAAGACAAGGTGATTGGGTCCTCACTCGAAGCCGCCGTCCTGCTCGAAGCCGGCGGAGATCTCTACCAGCTCCTCCATCGGTTCGCCCCCGAATTGCCCGCGTGGTTCATCGTTTCGCAAGTAGAGCTGGAACGCGACTCTTCCTCTACGCTCAAGGTGCACGTCGAACGCGCACGGGGCGACAAATGTGAGCGCTGCTGGAAATACACAACCGACGTGGGCCGCGACAGCGATTTCCCAACCGTCTGCGCCTCCTGTGCAACCGTGCTCCCGGAGTTTCTCCCATAGTGTCCATTCGGCGAAATGCATTCACGCCGTTGGCGATATCACTCGTGGTTCTGCTCGCGGATCGGCTCTCCAAAGCGCTCGTTCAACACTCTCTCAGCGCCTTCGATAGCATCCCCATAATTCCCGCTTGGCTGCGCATTGTGCACACCGAAAATCCCGGCGCCGCTTTCGGAGTCCTCGCCGAAGGCAACCCCTTCCTCCGCAGCCTCGTCTTAATTGGTGTATCCACTTTGGTGCTCATCGCGGTGGCCTCCGCGTTGTGGAGCCGCTCCAGCGCGTTCACCACGACAGTTACCCGAGTTGCTCTTGCCCTCATCCTCGGAGGCGCAATTGGGAATCTCTACGACCGCATCATTCACCGCACCGTCACTGATTTCGTTGAGGT
>JAFASD010000047.1 GCA_019244945.1 Acidobacteriaceae bacterium
CCCTTGTCGGACGCATTCATCATCGCGTTTAAATCTTCGGTAGCAGCTGTCAGTCTGTCAGCCGCGGTCTTTTGGGCAAACACCGGAACGCTGATCAAAGCCGCCAGCAATGCTCCTACAACAACTTTCATGATCACTCCTCCTACAGAGTTTTGTTTATTGTTCGAATGCGGGTCTCGCTTATGAGACTCCCTTGAGGGGGAAGATTAAACATGCAGATTTCACTTAAAACACAGATGTTTGGTGAAAATCTATTCAGGAAATATGTAAGAAAAGGCTTGCGCAAACGGGTATCAGGCCGTGCTATGAACTGTAATTTGTTTCGCTGTTTCTTTGGCCATTCTGACGCAGTCCGGAATGCCGACCCCTTGATAGGCGTTCCCTATCAGGTAAAGGCCAGGGCATTGGGCGAGTCGGCTGAATATGCGTTCCCGCCGCTCGCGGTGTCCAACTTCATACTGGGGCATGGAATTCGGCCAAGCATGGACGGTGGACAACAGCGGAACTGCCTCCAGACCCAATAAGCGGCGAAATTCCTCCCGTGCCAAGTGGGTCAGCATCTCATTGGAGTTGTTCAAGAGCTCACTGGCTTGCGGCTCGGTTATGAACGCGCGTAACGCGGTCAATTGCGGCGGTGTTCTGCTCGGGAATTTCGTGCTTACCCATGTAGCCGCCCCAATGCTGCGACGTTCGTCACGGGGCACGAGGAACCCAAATCCATCCCATGTGCGCCGCAGCTGTTCCTTTTTGTAAACCAAGTTAACCAGAATCGCGGACCCATAGCGGATCGCAGCGAGGTCCGAAGCCAGCGAAGGCGCTGCTTGTCCCATGAGGTCGGCGCAGACGTACGCCGGGCACGCAAGTATGAGGGATTTCGCCTCGATCTCGCCGTTGCCCGAATGAACACGCCAGGCGTCAGCGGATTTCTCGATCCGAGTCACTTTGGCATGGATAACCTGCATGTGATTCGAGGCCGCGCGAGCAAGCGCGGTGATCAAACTCTGCATGCCGCCTCGGAAAGAGAGGAAAAGGCTCTTGTGCGATGACTCGCGGTAGTTGCGGCGTACGCCTCTGATGAGACTTCCGTAATTCCGCTCGTATTCGAGAAATCGCGGCAGAACGCTTTCAACACTCAAGTGGGCCGAATCGCCGCCGTACACGCCGGAAAGCAATGGCTCCGCCAAATTTCGCAGAACTTCGTTTCCAAAGTGGTCGTTTACGAATTGTTCGACCGATACGTCGTTCGAGCGCTGGAGCGGCGCGCGCATCAGTTCGGCAAGAAATTTGATCTTGGTTCTGAAGCTGAAGAACGGCGAGATCAATACAGGTCTCCATCGCGCCGGAACCATCATGACCATGCCTCGAGGAAGAGCCATGAGCCTGCCTTTCCGAACGATGAAAATGCGCCTGTGCCGATCATTCGATCCGATGATCTGGTTCTGCAGATCCGGCAATTCCTGTGCCAGATCGGTGATTTCCGGTTTTGCGGCCAGGTAGCTGTCAGGTCCCGCTTCGAGTTCACAACCAGAGACGATGTCGGTCTTAATCAGTCCACCGAGCCGATCCGTTTTCTCGATTAGGGTGGACGGGATCCCGTTCTTAGCAAGAAAATAGGCGGCGGAAAGGCCGGAAATACCGCCGCCGATGATGACTACTTTCGTCGAGGGCACTGTTTAGCGGCGAAATTCGCGGACCATTTGAACCACTGCTCGCACATTCTCAACCGGAGTTTCCGGCAGAATCCCGTGTCCGAGGTTCACAATGTGTCCGGGACGCGTGCCGGTGCGCCGCAACAGATCCGTGACTCTATTCCGAAGTTCGGGCAACGGAGCAAACAGAGCTACCGGATCGAGGTTGCCTTGAATTGCGGAGCGATAACCGATATCCATCCAGGCCTGATCGATACTGACGCGCCAATCGACGCCGATCACATCGCCCCCGGCCGCCTGCAATTCGCGAGTAAACCCTGCGGCGCCCGTCCCGAAATGAATGACGGGGACACTGGCTGATCGAATCCGCTCGATAAGCGCCCTCGAATAAGGCTGGACGTAGCGAACATAGTCTTCCGGGCTCAGCGCTCCGGCCCAGCTATCGAACACTTGAATGGCGCGCGCCCCGGCACTGATTTGCAGTTGTGCGAAATCGCCTAAAACATCCACCAACTTGCCCCTGAGCCTGCCCCACATGGTCTCATTTCCAAACATCAGCGTCTTGGTTTTCAGAAAAGTTCTGGACGCTGCTCCTTCGATCATGTAACTGGCAAGAGTGAAGGGAGCGCCGACAAAACCGATGACGGGAACTCTTGCGGCGAGGGCCTCGATCACAATTCGGATCGTTTCGCCGACATAGCCGAGATCGTCCGTATGGTCGGTGGACAAATCATCTATGTCTTCGGGTTGGGCGATCGGATTTTCTATCAAGGGTCCTTCGCCGCTCACAAATTCGAGTTTCAGGCCCATTGGTTCGACCGGCAGAAGAAGATCAGCGAAGATAATTGCCGCATCGACGTCCAGAATTTCAACGGGCTGGAGAGTAACGGCGGCGGCTAAATCCGGTCGTTTGCAAATTTCCAAAATGCCATGTTTGGCGCGAATGTCCCGATAGGGTTTCAGATAGCGGCCAGCCTGGCGCATGAACCAGACTGGGCGAACGTCAGTGGGGCGGCGACGGCATGCTTCGAGAAACCTGCCAGCTACGGGAGCAAAACGCATGTTTTCTCGAATTGTTTCCCGCTGAGAACAAGAAGACGTTAACTTGCCGAGTGTTCCTCGTCGCGAGGACGGCCGCGGCGAACACGCTTCAACAGATGTTCTATCCTACCAACCCCGCCTGAGGAAACGTCCGGCTCAAAGTGCAAATCGGGGACGCGGTAGAGATTCAGACGTTCTGCAAGCTGGTGACGCAGGAATTGGCGCGCTCCATCCAATGCGCGAATGGTCTGCTCGCGCGCATCAGCATCGTCGGATAGATGCAAGCGCACTTGCGCCTGTCTCATATCCGGCGATACCAGGACCTCCGTCACAGTCGCTTCGCCGATTCGGGGATCTGAGAGTTCGTAAGAGATCATTTCGCCGAGTTCTTCGAGCAATGCCTGCGAAACTCGCTCAGCCCGGTGCGTGTCCATTCTCGGCCTCCCACTTTGAGTGTAATGGTGCTCCTGCAGGCGCCAGCTACCGCTTTATCTCCACTCGCCTTGTATGACGAAAGGAGCCCAGAAATAAGGGTGCTTCCATTCGTTGTGCTTCATTAGCGCTAATTGGGCTGTTCGCAGAGCCGCTGCCGGCTTGAGGTGCTGCGAACCCAGCAAGCCTCCATAAAAATGCGCCATCAACTGGGCGGTCGCGGCATCGTCGACGTTCCAGAGGCTCACGTTCAGAGTGGATGCACCGGCGTACATGAAACCTCTAGTCAGTCCGACAAGACCTTCCCCGCCGATGAGCTTGCCTTCGCCAGATTGACACGCGCTTAAGACGACAAGTTGCGCCGGAAGCTTCAAATTGAAAATGTCCTCGAGCGCGAGGAAGCCATCCAGCGGCTGCCCTTTCTCATCGAAGCGCGAGAGGACCAAGCCCGACAGTTCCGGATGCTGAGAATCGAGCAAGCCGTGCGTTGCGAAATGCACGATACGATATTGGGTCAGGTCTGCGGTTTGCACGAAGGACTTCGTGGCTTTGAAATCAAGCAGGGCGATGGATTGATCCGGCGGCGAAATTTTTAAAATTTCCGCCGCTTCCTGGCGCGTGTATGGCAGGCGTTTGATGTTGTCAGCCCCACGCAGGCCGGATT
>JAFASD010000085.1 GCA_019244945.1 Acidobacteriaceae bacterium
AAACTAAAAACAAATTTGAAGCTCACAGCGATAAACATCACCAATGATGAGGCGCTGTATAACTTCTTATCTACTTTCAGCGGCACCCATTTCGTTACGCCAAGAAGTTATCAGGTAACGCTCGGCTGGGTTTACTAATTCCTTTTCCGGAATTAGACTGAGAGCCATGTCGAGAACCGTCATTTTGATTGCGAGCGGCGATCTGCGCCTTGCCGCGAACCGTGTCTGTTGGCCTGCCCAGGAACGCGTCGAACAGGGCGTCATCAGCGCCATTGAGAGCTTCGGTTTTCAGGTGCAGCGCGGCCATCCAGTCGATCCCATTAAACAGCACGGCTTCATCGACTCTCAAAAATATGGGATGCAAGTCTTCCGCGAAATTCCAGAAGATGCATCCCTCGTGGTGGTCGAAGCCGTCTGGCAGTACAGCCATCATGTTCTCCACGGCTTAATCACACACAAAGGTCCCGTTCTCACAATTGCGAATTGGAGCGGTCAGTGGCCAGGTTTGGTGGGCATGTTGAACTTGAATGGCTCACTTACAAAAGCGGGAGCAAAGTATTCCACGCTTTGGTCGGAAGACTTCAACGATGACTATTTCCTATCGCGCCTTCAATCTTGGCTCGATGGCGGGCCAGTTCGGCACGATACCAGCCACGCCCGCCCTCTGAACGCCTTGAATCTGCCGCACGATGCAGAAACTCTCGGTGGGCCGCGCGCCCATAAACAAAAGCGCGAAAAGGCGATCATGGGCGTCTTCGATGAAGGCTGCATGGGCATGTTCAACGCGATCGTGCCCGATCATCTTCTCAACCCTACTGGCGTCTATAAGGAACGTCTTAGCCAATCTGCTCTATACGCCGCCATGCGCGCCGTGCCGCAGGAACAAGCCGTAGCCGTTCGGCAGTGGCTGGATCATCGAGGCCTGCGCTTCAACACCGGTCCCAATCCCGAAACCGACCTTACTGATGATCAAATCCTGGATCAATGCCGCATGTACATCGCTGCTCTCCGCATCGCGGCGGAGTTTGGCTGCGCGGCAATCGGTATTCAATACCAGCAAGGGCTGAAGGACCTCACCGCGGCTTCTGATCTCGCCGAAGGCCTACTCAATGACAGCGACCGCCCGCCCGTGAAATCTGCAGATGGCGAAGTGCTCTACGAAGACCAGCCCCTCCCGCATTTCAATGAGGTCGACGAATGCGCCGGTCTGGATGCGATTGTGACCAACCGCGTTTGGAACACCCTCGGCTTTCCGCCCGAAACCACGCTCCATGATCTTCGCTTCGGCGAGACGTTCGAGGACCAATTCGTATGGGTCTTCGAAATTTCCGGCGCTGTGCCGCCCTCGCACAATATCGGCGGGTACAGCGGCACTGTCAGTGAACGCCAGCCGCCCATGTATTTTCACCTCGGTGGTGGTTCCTTGAAAGGCGTCAGCAAGCCCGGCGAAATTGTTTGGAGCCGTGTCTTCATTGAAAGCGGCAAGCTGAAAGCGGACATAGGCCGCGCCAAATCCATCCAGCTTCCGCAAGAAGAAACGGAGCGCCGTTGGCGCATCACCACTCCGCAATGGCCCATCATGCACGCCGTCCTTTACGGCATCTCACGCGACCAGATGATGGCTCGTCACAAAGCGAATCACATCCAGGTAGCCTATGCTCCCGATGCTGAAGGCGCGAACCGCGCCCTGGCCGTCAAGGCCGCGTTCTTCCGCGAAGCTGGTCTCGAGGTCAACATCTGCGGGAACGAAAACGGGCTCTGAAGCATGAGAGTCGGCATTCTCGGAACAGGCGCATCGCCAATAAGCACGCTCAAGCCTACCGGAATATCGGTTTCGAAATTGCTGCCTGTTCAAACCGGACGGAATCGCGCGGTCGCGACTTTGCGAACCGCTGGAGCACCCAGTTCGTCCCCGATTATCGCGATCTTTGCCGCTATCCCGGTCTCGACTTCGTCGACGTTTGCACTTTTCCCGATTTCCACCTGCAGCCTCTTCAAGTCTGCGCTGAAATCGGGCGTCCCGTTCAAGTGCAAAAACCGATCGCGACAAATCTCGAAACAGCCAGAGCGATGATCGATCTCGCGCATAAGGCCCGCAGTCAACTCGGAGTCGTCAGCCAGCATCGTTTCGACGATGCCACCCTCTTCCTCCAGCGAGCTCTTTCGAATAATCGCCTCGGAACGATTCTCGAAGCCGACGCCTACGTCAAGTGGTTCCGCGACGATAATTATTACGCGCGACCTATAAAAGGAAGCTGGCGAACGGAGGGCGGTGGCGCTCTCATCAATCAGGCGATCCACCAGGTGGACCTTCTGCTTCATCTGATCTCGCCGATTGCCGCTGTGAATGGAACCTGGCAACTGGGCGCGCGGCATCGCATCGAATCGGAAGATATCGTCAACGCCCTGCTTTCTTACGAATCGGGAGCCACTGGCGTCATTCAGGCTGCCACTGCTTTTTGGCCCGGCTACACCGAAAGAATCGAAATCCACGGAACGAAAGGCACCGCGATTCTCTCGGGCGATCGCCTGACCACATGGGATGTACAAGACAAACAAGCCGATGCCGGCGATCCGCCGCCGCTCGAAAATGACGTCGCCTCCGGATCCTCCGATCCAATGGCCATCGCTTTGATCTCCTTCGAACGCCAGTTTCAGGATTTCGCAGATGCGATTCGTGACAACCGTGAGCCGCCGGTCAACGGCGAAGCGGGATACCGTGCTCTCGAAGTCGTCCTCGCGATTTATGAATCCTGCCGCCTGCATCAGCAGGTCCGCATAAGATCGCGCCGAAGCGGCGATAAAAAGATATAATCAAGCCGTAGACTAAGTCGTCTACGCGGCTCTCGCTGCCGCTCCTTAGTGGACTATGCCGTCCTCTGTACACAAATCTCACGTCTTTGCTCATACGCCCTCTTCCGCAGTTCTCGACGATAGACTGCAAGAATTTCGAGACAAACTTCAGACGCTGATCGATAGCTCGATCGATGCTGAGCGCGTCTCGCACTATGTCGCGGAGTTCTCATCGCGGCACTCGGACGCGTTACAGCAGCTCGCCGATGACCCCGAGCGCCTCTCCTGGCTCATCACCATCTTCAGTTTCAGCCGCTTTCTTTCCGAAGAGTTGCTCCGCCATCCCGATTGGCTTCGGACCCTGGAACAAATTCACCGCCCGCTCACTTTGCACGACTATCAATCCCGCCTCGACGTTTTTCTAAACGAGCGCGGCGTGACCTCTCCCACCACTTTGGATCTCGCGCTATTCAGGCGCAAAGAATTACTCCGAATCGTTCTTCGCGACGCGCTCACCGCTGGCACGTTTGCCGAAGTAACCGAAGAGGTTTCCAACTTGGCAGACGCCATTCTGGGCTGTGCCGTCACAACCGTGAGCTCGGAATTAGAAGCCCGGTACGGTTGCCCCATGGGACAAGGCGCGCATAAGTCCGACGAGCCGGCCGGGTTTGCGGTGATCGCGCTCGGTAAGCTGGGCGGCCGCGAGCTGAATTACAGCTCCGACATAGACCTGATGTTCCTTTTCACCGAAAACGGAGAGACCTCAGGTGCGCAGCGAATAACGAATAAAGAATTTTTCAAGAAACTTGCGAATCAAATCACACACCTGCTTTCTACCTACACCGCCGAAGGTTTGTGCTACCGCACGGACTTAAGGCTCCGGCCGGAAGGAACTCTCGGCGAAGTTGCAATCTCTCTTGCAGCAGCGAAAGATTATTACGCGAATCGGGCGAGAGATTGGGAGTTGCAGATGCTCATTAAGGCCCGCGTCGCGGCCGGTAATGAGACGCTTGGCCAGGCGCTGCTCGATTTTGTCGAACCATTTATATACTCGACCAGTCTCGATTTCTCAACCATCGAGAGTATGTCTGCAACGCGTGAGCGCATCAGCGACAAGGCGGCTCGCAAGCGGCTGCGTCCCAACGAGCTGGATGTTAAGCTCGCCCGCGGTGGCATACGCGACATAGAATTTCTGGTTCAGTGTCTGCAGCGACTGCACGGCGGTCGTGAGACATGGGTTCGCCACAGCGGCACTCTCCTCGCGCTAGCTCGCCTCCATGACAAAGATCTGCTTTCCACAGCGGAGTATGCGCGCCTTGTTGATGCATACGTTTTTTTGCGCAATCTGGAGCACAGACTGCAGTTTGAAGACGATCGCCAAACTCACGCGCTTTCCTCAGATCCAAGAGAGCTCGAGCGCATCGCGCGCCGCATGCCTTTCTACACCAACCTGGATCACCACGCCCTCGGAGCTTCCGCGCAGCTTCTCAAAGACCTCAATCAGCATCTCGAAAACGTCCAGGCGATCTATGACCGGATTGTGCACGCTCAACGTCCGCTCTACTATTCGCCGGTTCTCGGAAGCTCCACCAGCGACGCGCCGGTAAAGCCCAAGGAGCAGCACGGCTCCATGCGCATTTCTGAGGAACTACTGCAATCGCTCCAAAAGGCGGCCCCGTCATTTTCTGAACTGCTTCGTTCACGCGGCGTTTATCGCTCCGAAGGACCTCTCGCCTGCTTCCTGGAAAGTCTGCTCAAAGATCCTGAACATCTCGCTCTGCTGGATAGGAATCCTTCTCTGGCCGACAGAATGGTCCAGATCTTTGAACTCAGCCCGTTCCTCTCGGAACAGTTAAACCGTCACCCCGAGCTTCTCGATGAGATTCGCTTGGCCATCGATAATCCCAGCCGCCACGCCGCCTTTGAAGGTCTTGCCGCGCCGTTAAACGATATCAATCATCTTCGGCGCTTCTTCCGCCGCGAGATGTTTGGTATCCAAGCCGCAAGTGTCTGCTTGGCGGAACCAGTTTTTCAAACACTCGATCGAACCTCGGCACTGGCGGAATTCGTGATCGCGCGCGCATACCGCATCGCCTACGCCCGCGGCCTCGAACACGCGCATGCTCACGCGACTTCCGATAAACCGTTCCACGATCCGCAAAGCGAGATGATGGTCGTCGCGCTCGGGCGCTTGGGCATGCGGGAGTTCGATCTTGGCTCCGATGCCGACGTACTGTTCATCATTCCGGATGACGAAGCTCCGCGCCAGCGATTTTGGACGCGCGTTGCGGAACATCTCATCAACATATTGACCTCCTATTCCAGCAATGGGACCATCCTTTCGCTCGATACCCGTCTCCGGCCCGACGGACGCGAAGGCATCCTCGTTCAGACGGAATCAAAATACGTCGAGTACTTCGCGCAGAAAGCCGAAGCCTGGGAGGGAATTGCCTACATGAAGGCGCGCGCGGTAGCCGGAGACACCGAAGCCGCCACGAAGTTTTTGAATCGGCTCCAAGACGTGGACTGGCGTCGTTATGGCCAAGGCGGCCGCTCGAAACAGGACCTACGCCAGATGCGTATGCGCCTTCAGCGCGAGCAAGGAACGCTCGCCCCGCTCAAAGCCGGATTCGGCGGATATTACGACGCCGATTTCATTCTCATGTATCTCCGCTTGAAAGGCGCAGGCCTGTTCTACAAAAGCCTGAACACCCCGGAGCGCATCGATGTCGTCGAAAAGATGGGACATCTCGAACGAGAAGATGCCGAATTCTTACTCCGCGCCACTACTTTCTTCCGGTCTTTGGATCATGCCGTGCGCGTCGTAACCGGCAGAGCGGAGGAAAAGCTGCCGCCCTCGGATACCGAGCGCGAAATGATCGCCGCCCTGATGAGTCGCTGGACAAGTGAACGCCCCACTGCGGCCTCGCTCGAATCAGAACTGCTCACACTGCAAACAAAGATGCGCCACTTGTTTGACAGCATTTTTGCGCATTAGCGACTCACCACGTTACGCCGCCAGCGGCATCGCAACCACGTTCTCCGTGGGCAACTTGCTCGCCAGAGCATCTGTCGCAATTCGTAACAATTCTTCCGTCCGGTTCCCCAGATCGAATTCTTCGGAAAAACGGCGCAGCTGCGTATTGAATGCGCGCCGCAGGAGAATCAGCGAGTCCTCTAGCCCCAGTTTCGGAATGTCAATGATCGCGAATTTCAAAATGCTGTCCATCAGCACCGTTTCAACATTTAGCATCTTGTAAATCGCTCGCCGGTTCTTCTTGACGTACTTCACCACTTCCTTGCTGCGGTACGCGAAGTAATGTTCGCGAGTGAACCAGGAGAACCGTTTCGTATCAAGCGCTTTGAGTTCTCGCCCCAACCGGTGAGCTGCGGAAGCAAAAGCCCGGTCCAAAGCCTCCGTTTGCTGGATGTCGTACGTGAAGATGTTGGTCGGCTTCCCTGAAAACGGGTGCGTGCATTGGTAGACCAGAATCGGATAAGCCGTGTGCGGCCTTAGGAGAATTTCGGGGTTTGCCGCAAACCACTCGCGGACCCACGCACGCATCGCGCCCTGCATGGCCCTCGAAACCATGGAGTACGTCGGGAAATAAGCCACCGTTCTCTCCTTTGGCGCTTTTTTCCAAACCGAAAAGTCGACATCCGAGAACTCGGCCGATAGCGCCGCGTCCTTGGTATCGATCGGGGTCTGCTCCTGCTCCGCCGGCTCCGGCTTTCGAGACGGCATCATGATCAACTCGCCCATGAGAAACCCTCCTAAAATGCGAGAGCCGGGAACGTGTCCCGGCGCTGGCTGGCTTTTCGCTCGCGAGCTTTCTCGCGAGCGATTCTGAAGCTAGCACGCACATTCCTCGCTTTTTGCACCTCAAGGGCTCGCCCCAAGCCAGAAAATGAAGCTAAGTTGTTGGAAAGGCTGAATGAAAAAAAAATTGAGAGTTTCTTCGAACTTCTGTGACTACTTTTGCGAGACCTCCCGAAATACCCCTCCGGAGGTGCAAATGGCTTTTATGTAAGGCCTATCTCGCCGCTGTCCTCGAGCGGCTCGAATTCCAGGACCACCGCGGAATTCCGAAGAGCGTTCTTGAAATCTTCATCTTTCCCGTCGGCTACATCGTATTCCCAGACCTCGGTAGTCAGACTGAGAAAATCATCGTCTTCCTCGAGTACTTCCGATGAATGCTGAGCATCCGGGGCATTGCGCCCCACAAACACGGCGTCAAGCACCGTCTCATCGTCAAGCTCGGTAGCGAGTATGGTCGCGGGATTGCCTGCTTGTTCGCCTTCCTGGTTGGATCGTTCCCGAAAAACGACTCTGTATTTCATAGCGGATTCGTTTGACGTGGATTCACGCCTCTACATCGACGAGCCGCCACCCGTTTTGGCTCGAATCGATTTTATTTTGTCTAGATGTCCTTGAATCACCGGCAGCGTGCGCGAGGCGAAATCTTTGATCTGCGCGTCCTTACCGCTGTTCGCTTCTCTCTGAAATTCTTTTACGTCTTCCTCGTGATCCTTCACCATATCGTTCACGTAGGCTCGATCGAACGCCGCCCCGGAAAGCTTACTCAGCCTGTCATACATCGCCTGCTGCTTGGCATTCACGTCGCTAGGCAGTGTCATTCCTTCTTTGTCGGCGGTCGATTTGAGATCGTCATTGGCTTTCGAATGATCGTCGACCATCTGCTGGCCAAAGGCTTTCACATCCGGATTGCTGGCCTTGTCTGCAGCCAGTTTGCCTAATTTCACCTCAGCCATGCCGCCTTGCGCCGCCTTCATGGCGAATGCGGTATCCGCGGATTTCATCATCTTCTTGGCACCCGTATCCATGTGCTCGCCCCCGGCGTCCTGCGCCTGCACGATGGCGGGCGATAGCCCCGCAAATACGCCCAAACAGGCCATCGCCAAAAACGTGTTCACTTTCGATTGCATTTTCATTCAGCCCACTCCTTCTCCTGATTTGATTTGCCGCTGTTTGTCCTGTTACGCATTAACTGAATTCAATGCAAATTGGTCGGTCGGGTTATCTGAAAATTTACGATCTTCTGAAACCGGCATTTAAAGCCGAAAATTAGATGGGGAGGACAAGCACGAAAGAATGCCGGGGTATTCGGCTTGGTTGCTGAAAATCAAGCTTAATGACGAATGGGAAGAGTGTAAGTTCTCCACACGCAAGGAGGCGCTCGCGGCCTTCATAGCGCTCGCGA
>JAFASD010000314.1 GCA_019244945.1 Acidobacteriaceae bacterium
TTGAACAGGCGTGCCGCCCGATACAGGAACTTTCCACACCGATGGAACACTCGAGGGCCAGGAAGTGTTGGCGACCCATTTCCCATCGGGGGAAACGTCGGGCTGGTAGTCGTAATTCGATCCGCCTGTCAACTGGGTTCGACGTCCGCTTCGTAGGTCGGCGGTCCAAAGATTGAAATCGTCGCCGCCCTCGGCGCAATTGGAGGAATAAACAACCGAAGGTTGATTCGGGATGGCGGCGGGCTGATCCTCCACACATGGCCTTCCGGCCGGAACGGCTTGGATTGCGTCGCGATCGTCTATGCGCCAAAGGTTTACATTTCCGTTTCGCGCAGATGGAAAGATGAGATCGCCGCCAGAAGACCAGGAGAGAGCATCAATGCCCTCCGTCGCCGGGAGAACTCGCCGGGCATCATCGAGATTTGTTGCGTCTGCAATCCAGATCGACGATCGAAGTTCGGCGCGCACCGCTGCCAACGTCCGGCTATCGGCGGTCGCGCTTACACTGTCGAAGCCGAGAACATCCGAGGGCACTTCGTGAAACTGGCCGTTTGAGATGAGCAGTTGCTGCAGGCGCAACTGCTTCGACCCTTGCGACAACCCGGAGAAAACCAGCAGAGAGCCGCGATCCAGCCAGACGGGAAATTTGATGCTTCTCAAATCAGGGTTGATAAATTGATGCTGCAGGCGACCATCTAGCGTGTACAAGGACACGCTTGGCTGAGTAGATTTATTGAGGCGTTCCGCGAAAACAATGGCCGCAATCGAATCTCCGCGAGGAGACCATGCCAATTGATCTTTGACTTCGGTATCCTTGATGGTCACAAGAGCGCGGCCATTTCTGGAATCATTTGCCTGCGCAACCATAATCGATTCGCCGCTCGCGCCTTGGCCTTCGGAACGTCGCAGGTAGGCAAACTGCTGGCCATCGGGCGAGAAGGTGATCGGGCCGTCGATGTCCTCCAAGATCAGTCTCGGAATGCTTTGCGGAATCCGGGTACTGTAGAGCCTTCCGAGGACGTCCTTGGGATCTTTGAGGACGTAATACAGAGATTTGCCATCCGGAGAAAACGTAAGACCAATGCAGTCGTGTATGGATTCGGAGAGGCGGCTTTCAGACCCGCTCGCCAGTTCACGCGTCCGAAGAATCTCTTGCTCGGGGCTGCCGGAAACATACGCAAGATAGGCGCCGTCGGGAGAGATTGTGCTCAGGCGAACATCGCCATCGAACGTTACCCGGTTTAGGGAATCGTACTGGAACCACTGGGACGAGAGAATCAAATCCTGGCCGTGAAAGCCCCACCACCAGATTGCGAAAGCGAGAGCGATCACGGCTATCAAACCGCTGGTAATGAGGAGCGTTCGCGTCTTATCGACGCCTTGGCGAACGATCACGGGCCGGATGGCGCTATGAAGACCGGAAGCTTGGCTGATTTTCGTCAGATCTGCCAACATGTCGCGTGCGGTCTGATAGCGCTTGGTCCGATCCTTTACCAACGCGCGCTGAACGATCGCGCGCAGCGCGGACGGAACTGACTTGTCCGTAGGAAGAGACGGCACCGGTTTATCGAGAATGGCGACAATGACGTGACTCTCTGTCTCTCCATCGAACGGGCGCTTTCGCGCAATCGTCTCGTAGAGAACAATCCCTAAACTCCAAAGATCCGTGCGCTCGTCAAGCTTCTCGCCACGAGCCTGTTCCGGCGACATGTAGTCCAAAGTCCCCGCGATCGAGCCGGGGCGAGTCCACGAAATGTCTTTCGATACGTTCTGATCGGACCTGGCGATCTGCTTGGCGATTCCAAAGTCGATCACTTTGACGTAACCGTCGGACCGGATCATGATATTGCTGGGCTTCAAATCGCGATGTACGATGCCCGTCGAATGGGCTGCGACAAGAGCGGATGTGACTTGCATGGCAATATCGAGCGCGGTTCCCGCGTCGACCGCGTTCTGTTGGATAACTTCGCGTAAGGTCTTCCCCTCAACGTATTCGCTCGCGATGAAGTGCTCACCCTCGATGTCGCCGATTTCGTAGATCGTCAAAATATTCGGGTGGTTCAGGGCGGAAGCAGCTCGCGCCTCGTGTTGCAGGCGATTCAGCATGACTGGATCCCCGGCGAGTTCTGGAGGAAGAAACTTTAAAGCTACCTGGCGTTCGAGACGAGTGTCTACCGCGAGATAGACCTGCCCCATGCCGCCAAAACCAAGTCGTCTCAGGATCCGGTAAGGGCCGAACTGAGCTTCGCGAGGTCGCGGGACGACTTCCGTTTCATTGGAATCCGCGGCGGCTGTTTGGGAATGCCTCGTGAGACGCCGAAACGTTTTCGTAATATCTTGGAGCGAAGGCATGAGGCGGCATCCGGGTGTTTTCGAACCGGATTGCGTTCTTCATTGTCGCCCAACAGGGCTCAGCGGAGAGTCAAACACCTCCACCCTACCGCCTGTCAGGGACAGTGTCCCAAGCTTCAGTTGATCTACCGTTGCTCTTGATACGCTGTCTGAGTGCCGGGAATGCTCTCGAAGAGCTACAAAAAGCTGAAGGCACTCGGTGCGGCGGACCTCAAAAGCGTTGCCGTTGGGCAAACGCTTCTCGCAATGATGCAGCAGGGTTGGGATTTCCTATGGAATGAATGTAGAGCCCGGACCATGAGGTCGGATGTCGCTGGAAAAGAGTATATAGCTTTTGCACACGGCGAACGGGTATCCCGCCCGATCAATTCGCGGCTGTATGCTAACGCTCCATCGGCGCTGGCGCTTGCAGAGCAATTTGTAAAGTCACCCACGAGCCTCGCCGCAACTGAGGCAACAGGGGCTGCATATACGATCGCGCTATCTGTCCTAGCCGCAAACGATGTTCATGGAGTAGGTCGGAAAGCTTCGGCAAATTTTTTTGAAGTGCTCATCGGTCACATGGTCGCGGCAGCGATTGGCGTGAATCCCCGTACAAAGGTGAAGATGCCCGAAGATCCGAAGGTGCTTCTGCCAACCGATTACGTTTTCGACATCGGTCCGAACGCGCCAAAGATTCATCTTCCGATTAAGACCTCCACCCGTGAGCGAGCTGTACAAGCGTGGGTTCACCAACTGGTTCTGGAGAGAATCTTCGGAGCAGACGTTTATCGCGGCATGCTCGTCGTCATCGGCGAAACGAAGCGGGACACGAGAACGGATGCCGTAATCGAAATTTGCATTCCGAACCAACTCCGACTATTCCAGTCGCGTATCGTAAAGTTGGATCGCCTCTATTATCTTGACCCTCCGGCGCCGTATTTGGCACTCTCGACGGCGCGGCCAACGCCAGTAGACGTGCGGCCTTTCGGGGACTTCTTTGCGGAACTGAAACGGCTCATTGCCCCTTAAGGTTTCGGACGAAGATGCTTCCGAAACACCAGGAAGTATGAATGATTTTTTCTGGCGTGTAGCTGTTTCACCACGCGGCTCACGCCAGGTTTGTTTTCGCGGACAAGCACAAATAGATCTTCCGTTATGAACGAGATCGCTGACAGTTGGTTGATGATCTCGACATGTGTTAAACGTTGCTTGCACGCACAGACTTCATCCTGGCACTTAACAATGTAGACGCCTTTATGGCGCAATACACGAAACGCTTCTTCGGCTGACTTGAAGTAGAGATCAAGAACAGCTTCGTGATATTTTTTGTCAGTGGTGTTGTCACCGTTATTCTTGTAATACGCCTCAAAGTTTTGGTGCCCGTCGTGAGCGGTGCCTCCAGGGGTATGCATGTATGGGGGGTCGAACACAATGCAGTCTAAAGACCCGTCAACGTAAGGGAGGTTGCGTGCATCGGCCCGGATGATGCCGGATGCGCATTTCGGGTAAAGATCGCTCTTCAGCAGCTTATATTCGCCTTCTGGGATGGACTTCCAGAACGCTCCTTTGCCGAATGTGACGTCAGCAACAGTACTGCCTTTATCTACGTAAAGCGAAAGCACTTCGGGAAAGATTTCGCAGTTCTGCCCGAAACGTGCGCTGAACACGAGATCGTTCGTAGCGATACCGCTAGGAGATTTCCGTGGGCGTCGTCCCTTGCGCTGCACTACATGCAGCCCGCGCTGCGGTTGAGGGCTATGTGAGCAGTCCTGCTCGAAAAGCGGCAGGTGTGCGAC
>JAFASD010000379.1 GCA_019244945.1 Acidobacteriaceae bacterium
CATGATCGGCTCCTTGCTGATCTGCATGGTTTTCTTGCGAGCTGCCAAAGGAGGTTACCTGACTTCCAGCGCAGTGTTGCCGGTGACGGTGGGAGCGATTGCGATTGCTGTTCTGCGATCGGTCTTCATGCCAAAGTATGGCGATGAACCAGCCAGATTCACGGCCTTTTCTTCTGCCCAATCTTTTGCAGCATTCATAGCGGCTCTCTATTGCATCGCGCTGTGCTCGAAAGGTCTCCGCTCGAGTGTTCGCATCCCTTTGTGCGCGCTTCTTGCGGCCACTCTTTTCCTGGACGGCAGCAGGATTTGGGCGATAGGAATCGCGCTGGTAACTCTTTTCGCGCTGCTCATATCTGACGCGCGCTTCTGGGTGAAGATCTGCGGTGTGGGTATCGCCGTCGCAATCGCGGCGGTGCTTGCAGCATCGGCGGATCAAGTGATGGCATTCCTCGCTCAGCATGCCGAATCGAATCGGATCGCCGCCGCTGTTAGCGCAGTCTATGAGGGTGACGTGAAATCGTATGGCCTCGGAACATACAAATTCAGGCGCGGACTAGATGCAAAAGAGATTGGTGCAATCACCGATTCATCGCCGACCCAGTTACTCTTTGGACACGGAACGTCCAACGGTGCTCTGGTGATTACAGGATCGCTGTTCAAAGCGGACTTAGACCCCAACCGGCTGATGCACAATGAATGGCTTCGCGTGATCTACGAGTGGGGGTTAATCGGGCTGATCCTGTGGCTGATGTTTCTTGGATCATTAACGATTTTTGCAGCTAGGGGAGTACAAATTGACAAGAATGGTAACGCCAAGCCATTGCTGGTCTATATTCCAGCGTTCTTGCTCGGCCTCGCCGGCGAAAACATTATCGCGGGAGCAGGGAATGCAGTAAGTGTCGGATTCCTGCTGCTGATAGCTCTGGCGAGCATTTCGCACCGGCAACCCAGGCCCTTTTTCCGCGAACGCGGAGTAGTGCGCATCTCACTCGAGCCTGCTGTTTCGGCTGGAGAAAGATGAAGATCATTCAGGTCCATAACTTTTATCAGCAACCGGGTGGTGAAGATCAGGTATACGCGGCCGAATATAGCTTACTGACTGAGCATGGTCACAGAGTCACGCAGTATACAGTCCACAACAAGGACGTCGCGGCAATCTCTGCCATCCAGAATGCGACCCGCGCGATCTGGAATTCCGTTACGTACCGGGAAGTGACCGCGCTGATCAGAGATGAGACGCCCGACCTGATCCACGCGCACAATACTTTTCCCATCATCTCCCCATCGCTCTACTATGCTGCTGCAGAGGCGCGAATTCCAGTCGTACAAACTTTGCACAATTACCGGCTGCTTTGCCCGGCCGCGACCTTGTTTCGCGACGGAGGCGTTTGTGAAGAATGTGTCGGCGCACTCATTCCCCATCACGCCATTGTGCATCGATGTTACAGGCACAGCGCGTCGGCGAGCGCCGGTGTAGCCGCGATGCTACTGGTCCATCGGATCGCGGGAACCTGGAGCACCAAAGTGCACACGTATGTTGCGCTCACCAATTTCGCCAAACGTAAATTGATTGAAGGAGGGTTGCCCGCCGCGAAGATTGCTGTCAAACCGAATTTTCTCGCGCAGGATCCCGGCATGGGTCAGGGAAACGGAAATTATGCGCTTTTCGCCGGACGGCTTTCAGAAGAAAAGGGCGTGAGCACGTTGCTGGATGCTTGGCAGCGGCTCGATTCAACCATTCCGCTGAAAATCGCGGGCGATGGCCCTCTAGCGCCGATGCTGAAACAGCGCGTGACGCAGCTGCGGAACGTCGAATGGCTGGGCCACTGCAGCCGAGAGCGCACTTTAGAGCTTCTACAGAACGCTGTACTGCTCGTGCTTCCATCGTTGTGGTATGAAGGTTTTCCCATGACCGTTCTGGAATCGATGGCCTGTGGCACTCCGATTGTGGCGTCGGACCTGGGTTCGCTCAGCGAGCTGATTCAAGACGGCGTGAATGGATTTCGCTTTGTTGCGGGTGATGTAGTTTCTTTAATCGACCGAGTCCAATTTCTTTGGACGCGACGAAACGAACTACTTTCATTCAGGCAATCGTCGCGCCTCTGTTGTGAACAAAACTATGCGCCGGAGCGGAATTACGAGTTGCTCATGCATATTTATGGGCAAGCCGTGGAGGATACCCAACAAAATTCGCCAGATCTAGTACTTTATCGATGAAAATGTTGCGCCACTTCGAAGAGCGCCATTTACCTTTGGTGCCGATTCGTAGTAATCAGTAGTTCAGGCGTAATAGTTGGTGTCATTTCTGTCATGAGTGCCGCAGCCGTTCAACAGGTCATCGCCGTACCTGAAATAAAGCAACGCTCGTGGGCAACTCTGGCGATCGTAGCGGTCGACATCATTGCGCTCGAACTCGCGCTGTTTCTGGGGTGCTTGGTTCGCATTACTCTGCTCTCGGTTTTTCCCATTAGCTTGGGACGTCCGCAATATGAGGGTCTTGCGCTTGGCGTTTTGACGCTGCCACTTGTCTATGCCTGGGTTGGTTTATATCCGGGTTATGGCATGGGCGCTGTGCAACGCCTGAGAACTCGCGTCTATGCCACGTTCACGGTCTTCGTAATCCTGCTCACGTGGAATTATGTTTTCCAGGATCGCGAGTGGTCCAGAGGCGTGCTTCTAAGCACCATGGTTTTCGCTCTGGTACTGCCGCCGGTATTCGAATCACTCGCGCGAAAATTTCTGATTGCGCGGGGCGTATGTGGTTTGCCGGTGATCATTTTGGGCGGCGGCAGGACAGGAGCGCTCGTCGCCGAGAAACTCCAGCAAGAATGTAATTTGGGGTTCGTGCCTATCGGGATCTTAGATGACGATCCCCAGAAATGGGGAAAAACCATCCACGAAGTCCCGGTGCTCGGACCGCTTTCCGCCGTGGGGAAATTTCAAGGACGAGCGAAGGTGGCCCTCATCGCGATGCCGAGTCTGAGCCGTGAGCGGCTGACCGACATTGTTCAGACTCTCTCGTTCCCTAACGTGATTTTCATTCCGGATCTATTTGGTCTTCAGAGTCTGTGGATCACGTCGCGCGACCTTGGCGGAGTGTTGGGGCTCGAGATAAAAAAGAACCTGCTCGTCACATCGAACCGGGTTTTGAAGCGGATTCTCGATTACTCGATTGCCATCCCCTTCTTCGTCGCGACGGCCCCGTTTGTGGCGGCTTGCGCCCTCTGCATCAAGATGATCAGTCCTGGTACTGCATTTTTCCGCCAGGACCGAGAGGGAGAAGG
>JAFASD010000017.1 GCA_019244945.1 Acidobacteriaceae bacterium
AAAGACAGCGTCGTGGTCGCCCCACTCGGTCGCGAGCGGCAAATTGTACGGCTGCACTTCGTACTTCCCGCGGAGCCGATCGAGCAGTTTCGTCTTGATCTGTCATCGCAGCCCGGCTTTTTCTTCTTATATGAACTTCTCCTGCGAGATTTTCAAGAAGATGTGCTGTGGAGCTGGGATCACAAGATTTCTTCACTCGAATCGCCGCTTCAGAACGATATTCTTTTTTTGCAACGAGGCGACCGCGATGAATCCGCGCTGCTCTACTTCGAGGGAAATGATCCTTTCTTACTGCTTCCAATACCTCCGTCACTGCTCGCGCAAATGAAACGTGGCGGGTCTGTCGAGGTGAACTTCAGCCTTGCATCCGCCGAAGCCTCGACGGATAGTCTGGTCTCATCGGTAAAAGAGGCCCAGGAGGAAAATGCCGCGTTGATCAGGCGTGTTGCTGCATTGATGGAAGCGGCGGGCGGCTACGGCAGCGATGACACGAGGCTGCAGCAGTTCGAAATGGAAATCCGCCAACGAGACGCGCGCATCCATGAATTGGAAAAGCAATTGGTCGCTGTGCAGAACTCAATATCGTGGCGCCTAACGCGTCCTGCGCGAGCTCTCGCCGCTGGCATGAGAAAAATGAAACGCTTAATGATCCATTCCACAGGGCATGTGAGTTCCGAACAGGTCAGATAAGCGACAGCAGGAGTTTATTTATAGCCCGGCCGTTTCATCGAATGTGGGGCGGAAGCGGAGCTCCTTTCCATTTTCGTCCAGTGGAGAGTCCCGACAGATCCTGCAGTGATCGAGGTTTACTGATGAGAATCCATAATATATTAGTGAGTTTGCTCCTGATAGCGTGTTCCGGCTCGCATGCGCAGACCTCCAATCCAGCCTCAGTGCACGTCGACGCGAGCTCTATCCATTTGTACACGCAGCTTAATCGTCAAATCTATGGTCAGCCGGCATCCAAGGCGAAGGAGTTAGAGATCAGAGGTGAGCTTCATCAGCTCATATCCAGCCAAATTGTCGCCATTCTTAACCGGAGCAAGAGTTCTGGTACTGAGTTGCGAGAGGCCATTAAGACGCTGCAGGGCAAATTTGCCATGTGGTCTCGGGAGACTAACACGCCGCTCTCTAAAGATTTTGAGCTAACGGGCATACCGACGACCGCTGTGGCGTACGCGACCCTGGAGGGCGGAGAGGCTGTTCCAGCAACCCAACGCTATCTTGAGTTCTATGATCGCCTGTACGGAGAGTGGCGATTGGCAGCGAGCTCATCAAGCCGTGAAGACTTCGAGGGCTGCACGTTCTTAGGGGTGGAGCATTTTCCAATTCGGAAGTGTGTGACCATAGACGTTGCATCTGGCCCGGCTGTGCCCGCCTCATAGGGATGGACGCTTGCGGGCGGTACCATGCCGGTCAAGAACCGTTGTGACTGGAAGAACGGAAGAGATTTCGCGCGCCACCTGTAAATGCTCAGGACGCTTTTGGGGCACCCACTCATACGAGGTCTTGATATTGATGATCCTCGAACCGCAACTCTGCGCATCGGGATCATTAAGAGCAAGCCGTTTCTACCGCGAATATACGAGTGGTATCGCATCAACCGAGACCATCTCCCCAAAATCGGAGGGCCTGTACTGGAACTAGGCTCCGGCGCAGGATTTTTGCGCGAGCACATTCCGGATGTCATTACTCCGGAGGTTTTCGCTGGCCCGAACAGTGCGGTTGTGCTCGAGGGCCGCGAATTACCTTTTGCTAACGGCGTTCTTCCTGCTTGCCGTCCCTTTATCTCGTCTCGGGAGCCATCTCCTGCGCCCGCTCATGCCTAAGTTCACCTATCTGATTTGGCAGACGCTTGAGAAATTTCTGGATCGCTGGCCACGTACATGGCCGATATTTTGCCTTTATACATGTTGAGGGTGCGTGACATGCCGCAGCCGCTGGAAAGCCCCGCAAAGAATGACAGGAGCAAGTTGAATAAGTGGGCGTTCCCTGCATTTTTGGTTGTACTTACGCTGCTGTGTTTAGCGCATGCGATTTACTTCTCGAAAACGAAGTTGTTATTCGCCAGTTCTGATGAGGCACATTACGCGAGCGGTGCGCTGACGATCGCGAACGGATTGCGCAGCGGTACGTTTTCGGGTGCCTGGCAGGGCTACCGCGCTGCATTAGGCTTCAAACCCCCGCTGGTGTGCGTTCCCGCCGGAATTCTGATGTCTTTCACCAAGAGCCTCACGTTGCCGTTCTGCTTGACATTGATTTTCATCTTCGCAGCTTTGGGACTTGCTTCCTATTCGTTTTTTCGAAATTGATTCACTCCCTTTCACACAGCAGCTGCGGCGACCATTCTCGTTTCGACGCCCCTAATAACAGGCCTGACCCACCCGCTACTACGTCGAGACGCTCCTTTTGCTTTTGGCTGTCCTTGCCTTGGACCTCCTCGCGCGATCCGGTTGGCGAAATACAAGATCTAGCCTGTTAATTGGCACAACGCTCGGACTCGGCGCCTTGACCAAAATCACTTTCCCGGTACTTCTTTTGCCCTCGATTTATGTTCTCTTTATGGATCCAGACGCGCGAACAACGCCACCGGCCATTCGTCCAACAATGGGGTCCCGTCCTCGCCCGCGCTGTGCTTGCTGGCGCAATCGGCTTCGCCATTGCATTGTCCTGGTACTCGCGGAATTTCGCTGCCGCCCTTGAACACGCTCGACTCTCAGCAAACGCGAGGGGTTACTTCTACTCACACTGGATTGCCGCCGACCTCTCGGCAGGGCCCTCCATTCTAGTGACGATATTTGCGGTGATCGGAATTCCGGTCGTCATTCGGAGACTCTGGACGGGAGAAGAAACACAGCCTTCGCTGCGCGCATGGATATTGATGCTCCTGCTCAGCATCACCACGGCCCTGACGCTTTACGCTTCGGCAGACAAAGGCACCCGATATCAGGTTGCGTGGTTGACATCCTTTGCAGCGTTGGCGGTTATCGCGTGGTATCCGCTCCATGGCACGAAATGGCTTGGCACGGGTCCGGCCGCGGTAGCTGGCCTCGGCATCCTCTTGTCGCTGCACATCTCATTTGGCATTCTTCCCCTCCCACGCCTCATATTCGGTGATCTCAAGCTTATTGATAGCCGATTTGCGCTGAACACGCCTTCATCCTATGAAGATAACGTTCCTGCGAACCAGAGAGATTATCGCTTCTCAGAAGCCGAAAACAGAATCGCCACCGACGCTGCGACTCGTTTTCCAGCCGGCTATTCGGCCGAGGCCTGCACTACCCAGAGTTCGCTGATCTTCGATCATTACTATTTCGATTTCTTGGCCAACGCTCGGAAGCACCCAGTGCATTACATGATCTGGTGGTATCACTGCTCTGCTACAGGACCGCAGGCGGCCGATTACATCGTCCACACAAAAAACTTCGAACAGTTCGCTACAGGTACCGAAAACTTCGACTATTATCCGCATGTCGAAGAGGATGTTACCTGGCAGATTATTCCTTACAAAGAGCTCTTCCGCCTCCAAGGCCCGGCCGCGAACGCGCAACTGATTGTCTATGTCAAAAAACAATTG
>JAFASD010000050.1 GCA_019244945.1 Acidobacteriaceae bacterium
GACGCGGAGATGGACCTCCCCGTCGACGCGAGCCAGCGTCCGCAGATGGGACGGGAGCACCACGCGGATCATGGCAGGGTCTGGACCTCCACGGACAGGACGGCCGGCAAATCGCGGACGATCGGCGCCCAGCTATCGCCGGCGTCGGCCGAGGCGTACACCTGGCCGCCGGTGGTGCCGAAATAGATGCCGCACTTGTCGAGCGAATCGGCTGCCATCGCGTCGCGCAGAACGTTGACGTAGCAATTCTCCTGCGGCAGCCCCTTCGTGAGCGGCTCCCACTCGTTGCCGCCCGTGCGGCTGCGGTAGACGCGCAGTTTTCCCTCGGGTGGATAGTGCTCGGAATCGCTTTTGATGGGGACTACGTAGATGGTTTCTGGCTCGTGGGCATGCACGTCGATTGGGAATCCGAAATCGGATGGGAGATTTCCGCTGACCTCTTGCCAGGATTCGCCGGCATTGTCGGTCCGCATCACGTCCCAGTGCTTCTGCATGAACAACACGTTAGGCCGGGAGCGGTGCATCGCGATGCGGTGAACGCAGTGGCCAACTTCGGCATTCGGGTCGGGAATGTATTGAGATTTCAGTCCTCGGTTGATCGGTTGCCAGGTCGTGCCGCCGTCGTCGCTTCGAAATGCGCCCGCCGCCGAAATGGCGATAAACATCCGTCCGGGATCGCTGGGATCCAGGAGGATTGTATGCAGGCACATCCCGCCCGCGCCCGGCTGCCAACGCGGGCCAGATCCATGGCCGCGCAGTCCGGAGAGTTCCTGCCAGTTCTGCCCGCCATCGGTGGAACGGAACAGAGCCGCGTCTTCAATTCCGGCGTAGACGGTGTCGGGATCCGTCAGAGACGGTTCCAGATGCCAGACGCGCTTGAACTCCCAAGGATGCGCCGTGCCGTCGTACCACTGATGCGTGCCGGGAACGCCGTCATACGTGAATTTGTTCCCGACCGGAGTCCAGGTTTTGCCGCCGTCGTCTGAACGCTGGATCAATTGACCGAACCAGCCGCTACATTGCGATGCGTACAAGCGGTTCGGATCGGCGGGCGATCCTTTTACGTGGTAAATCTCCCAACCGGCAAAAAAGGGACCGCTGACGGCCCACTGTTCGCGCTTCCCATCAGAAGAAATAACGAATGCGCCTTTGTGCGTGCCCACCAGGACTCGTACGCCACTCATTGTCTACTCTCCTTCGGCTTTGTACATGTACTTGATACAACGCTTGAAGAGAAGCAGGTTTGGGGCGCCGTTGCGGTTCAATTTGAGGCACTCGCGATCGTACCACTCGATGACGCCTTCGAGTTGCTCGCCGTCGGTGAGAACAACAACCATGGGCGTTTTGCTCTGCATCTGCTTCGAATAGTAAAACTGCTCGGCATTTGTCTGGTCCGGCGGAGTGCTTTTTTTTCCGCCCGAGGGACGCCGGTTGGGATCTTTGCCTTCCGCAGGTAAATTACGACTGGGCCTTCTAATCAGGGAATCCACGCGCCTGTCATCTACCATATGGGCCTCATTGGGATTTGGAATGATGGAACTCGTCCTTACCGGCGAGCCGCGATTATCCATTTAGGTGCTCACGCGTTGGGAGGCGTTGCGCAAAACAATAATCATAGCGTCTAACGCTCCAACTTTCTGGATATTTCTTCGAACCATGAGCACGAGGTCATCGAGGCAGCGGACGGCGCGCTCGATCCAGGACGTGCTGACGGCGTCGGAAATCCTGCTAATGCGCTGCTGGACGTCAAGGTTCTTGAGCGCGGGTCTGCCGTTGCGCGAGACGAGGATGTCCTCGAGCAGTGAATAGGCTGGTTTCAGATAGAAATCGAGCTTGTCGGATTTGCGCGCGCCAAAGGATTCCGAATGCTGAACCCAAGTCGAAAACGGGGTGAGACCGGCGCCGCATTCGAGCGCAGCCAAGATGAGGGCGCGGCGCTCGCGAAAGAGATCAAGGTCGAGAGTGGCGGCAATGCCAGGGCTGCCGCCGGAGAGCGCAATGCGAGTTTCGGCGTCGGGCACAGCGCGACCGCGAGAAAACTCCAGCATTTCCGAATCCGCCAGTCTGGTCATCTGTAAGACGATGGAACGGGACCGAATGGTAGGAAGGAGATCATAAAGATTTTCTGTGGTCGCGAAGATGATCAGGTGCTCCGGAGGCTCTTCCAACACTTTTAGAAGGGAGTTGGCGGATTGTTCGTTGCCGCGTTCCAAATGATCGATGAGGAAGACGCGATACGGGCCGCGCAGCGGCTTGAATGGCGCACGCTCGCGGAGTAATCGCATTTGCTGAATACTGATCTGGCGAAGAGGGCCCTCTGGGGCGAAAGTTAGGAAGTCGGGGTGAGTGGAAAAGAACAAGGGATCATCGGCCCGCTTTTCAGCCGGCCACTTCTCGCGCTGTTCAATAATTTCAAGGTTCTCCGGCAGGCTCAAATCATCGCGCTCGATCTTCGCTGCTCCGCCGAGGAGGGCCGCGGCAAAGCGCCTGGCCAAAGTTGCTTTACCCACCCCTTCGGGGCCGCTCAGAAGAATGGTTTGCGGAATACGGCCCTGCTGAATCATCTGAGCGAGCGTTTGGACGGCGTTCGAATTGCCGTAAAAATTAGGGAATGGGGGCATCAGCGGTTTGTGTTTTGGGTATCGTACGTTTTACAAAGCAGAGGATTCACCTCCGCCCAGACGCGTTCCCCGACCGAGACGATGTCTCCCTCGCCGTTCACCATGCGGAAACGGGAGGGCTCGAGTTGGGCAATCTTCTGGTAGCCTGCGCTGACCCTCAGGTGAAATTCCAAGGATTGCTGATCGAGCCGCGTTTCCGTGACCGGCAGATGCGTGGTCTGGTTGCGATGATGGGCGCGATTCAGCCCGGTCTCTACGTCGACCGCAATGCACAGCGTGAGATGAGGGTAGAGAGATCCGACGGCGATCCGATGAGCCTTGAGCACAGTATCAAAACCGAGACCGCGACCCGCGCCTTGATAGGCGAGGGTGGAATCGGTAAAACGGTCGCTGACGACAACGTCACCGCGAGCAAGGGCGGGCAGGATAATTTCAGAGGCAGCTTGGGCGCGGGAGGCGAACATTAGGAGGAGCTCGGTCATAGCGGACATCTCCTGGTGGGCCGGATCCAGGAGCAGGCGGCGGATTTGCCTGCCAATGCTGGTCGCGCCCGGCTCCTGATTGCTGGTTACGGCGAACCCGCAGCGACGCAGGCCATCCACAAGCAGACGCATTTGCGTCGTTTTGCCGCATCCTTCCGTTCCTTCGAAGCTGATGAAGAGGCCGCGAGGTGGGCTGGCGGGGCGCGCGGCTTCAGTCATAGACAAAGTGCAACAAGGTTTTGAGATCTTCCCAAGCCTCGCGCTTTGCCTGCTGGTTGTATTGCCGGAGAAGGTAAGAAGGATGGTAGGTGACCATCACCGGGATGTCGCGCCACTTGTGCCATTTTCCGCGCGATTTCGTGATGCCTTCTTTGGTGTTCAAGAGCGCTTTCATGGCGGTGGACCCGAGGACGCAGATAGCCTTTGGTCTTATGGCCATGATCTGGCGAAAAAGGAATTGCCCGCAGATTTCCATTTCGTCAGGAAGCGGCGTGCGATTCTCAGGTGGCCGGCATTTCACAACGTTGCAGATGTAGACATGGGGGCGCTTGATGGGGATGCCTTCCTTGGCTGCGGTGTTTTCGATCATTTGCGTAAGCAGCTGGCCGGCGCGCCCGACGAAAGGAAGTCCTTGCTCATCTTCATCTGCCCCAGGACCCTCTCCGACAAAGACAAGGGGCGATTGTTCATTACCCGATCCGAAGACGATGGTTTGACGGCCTTCACACAGGCGGCAGCGGCGGCAATCGCCTATGTCGGCGCGAATCGCTTCGAGTGTCTCGCCACTGGGCGAGAGAGCAGGGACGATGATCGGCTCGGGGACGGGGATCGTCATCACCGGTGGGGCAACGCGCTCAGGCTTGAAAATCTGAGGCTTGTAAATAAAGTCGATGCCCAGATCCCGATAGTATTCGAGATAAGAGCGGATCTGGGTTCTGGTCATGGGGCCGGCCTAGGCTGGAGTATCTACCGCCCGAAGAGAAAGGCGCAAGGTGGCGATCTGATCCAGAATGCGTTCGGCGATTTCCTTTTTTCCGGCGGGTCCGGCGTGAACGGTCTGGCCCGAGCGCGTGATGATATCCACTTCATTCCAGTCGGATTCGAATCCCACGCCATCCTGACCGACGAGATTGGCGACCACCATGTCGCATTGTTTCGAGTTCATTTTCCGGCGCGCTTCTTCGAGCAGGTTTTGTGTTTCTGCCGCGAAGCCGATCAGCAAGCGATCTCCTTTACGCTGTCCCACTTCGGCGAGAATGTCGGGCGTGGGATCCAACTGGAGAGAAAGACGGGCGGCGGTCTTTTTTAATTTCTGACGGGGAACATCGGCGACGTAGTAATCCGCCACTGCGGCATTTTTGATGATGATCGTGCTTTGAGCGAGATTTTCCAAGACAGCATTGCGCATCTCATTCGCTGTATGGATCGCAATCAACTCGACATTTTTGGGCGCCGGAATGTTGACCGGACCGGAGATGAGCACCACATGCGCGCCACGTTTGGCAGCGCTCTCGGCAAGCGCGTAGCCCATCTTCCCGCTGGATCGATTGCTGATGAAGCGTACCGGATCAATCGGCTCCTGGGTTGGGCCGGCTGTGATCAGGATGAACTCGCCTTCCAAATCCTTTTTCTGACGGGTAAGGGAGCTTACTCGTTCAGCGATGTACTCGGGATCGGGAAGTCTTCCCGCGCCGATTGTTCCGCACGCTAACCACCCTTCATCGGGTTCGATGATGGAGTTTCCCCGGCGGGTCAGGACCTCGAGGTTGCTCTGTGTCGCAGAATGTTCCCACATGGCGGTGTTCATTGCGGGAGCGAGGACCACTTTCCCGGTGAAGGCGAGGTACAGTGTCGAAAGAAAATCATCGGCGAAACCATAGGCGAATTTAGCCAGAAGGTCGGCCGTTGCGGGGGCGACGACCAGAAGGTCATTCTCCTGTGCAACGGCGATATGTTCTACCGCGCTGGAGAGGGCGTCTTGCTGGCTCGCCTCGGAGAATAAGCCCGTTATGACCTTGCGGTTGGTGAGCGCGGCGAAGGTGAGGGGCTGAATGAACTCTTGCGCCGCGCGGGTCAGCACCACCTGGACTTCGTGGCCGCGTTGTTGGAGCGCGCGCACGAGCTCCGCGGATTTATATGCCGCGATTCCCCCGCCGATTCCAACGACGACGCGCATGGCCGCAAAGATTTACTCTGCTATGGGCTGCTGTTCTTCCCGGGCGGCATCCGAATAGGGCACAAGGCCGCGCCGGACTTCTTCCATAGCCAATATAGTCGGTTTTTTGTTCGCCGCCGGCAGCACGCTGCGCTGGCCATTCTGTAACTGCCGGGCGCGCTTGGCCGAAACGATGATAAATCTGTATGTGCTCGAATCCTCGTCGTCTGGAATCGCGTACTGGGCGTTTGATTTGGGTCTATCTTCCAATTTATTCTCCATGGGCGGGACACTGTGGCGTCCCGGTTTCGTGTGCTTCAAAATAACGAGGGCGGCTGCTCCCCAAAGCTTCTGAGGATAGGCCGAACTTGATCTTCCATGCGGACGCGGCGAACGCGCTCGGCCCGGACAATGGCGCCGAGCGTTCCAACCGACTCCTCTACCTGATGATTCACCAGCACATAGTCGTATTGAATATAGTTGCGAATCTCTTCAGCGGCATCCCTCAGCCGGCGTTGGATCACTTCTTCTGAATCTTCGGATCGCGCCCGTAAGCGCTGCTCCAGAATGTCACGGGAAGGCGCCAGAATAAAGATGCTGACCGCTTCTGGAAGCCCGTACTTCAATTGTCTCGCACCTTGGACGTCGATGTCGAGTATGAGGTCCTTGCCTTCGCTCCTGGCCTGTTGCAGGACCTCCCGGTGGGTCCCGTAGTAATTTCCGAAGACTTCGGCGTGCTCGAGGAATTCGCCGCGATGGATGCGCTCTACGAACTCCTGGCGTGAAATATAAACGTAACTTTCGCCTGGTTTTTCATTTCCGCGCGGGCGGCGGGTAGTGTAAGAGACCGAGAAGCGCAAACGGGGATCGCTTGCCAGCAAACGAGCGACAAGCGTTGATTTACCCGAGCCGGAAGGGGCCGAAATGATGAACACTGTCGTCATTTGCTCCGTGCAGGCAGGGTTTTGCGCCAGGGACGGGTGGTCTAGTAAATGGCTGCTACTCAAGGTTTAGGGCCTGTTCCCTTATTCTTTCGATGTTAGCTTTTATGGCCAAACCGAGATTGGTAATGGTGAGACCGGGTTCGCCGATACCCGAGGTTTTGGACAGGATTGTGTTGGTCTCGCGGTTCATTTCTTGCAGCAGGAAATCGAGACGTTTGCCGACCTCCCCGCCATCGCGAAGTATGCGCCGCAACTCTCCCGTATGCACCATCAAACGAGTGAGTTCTTCCTGCACGTCGGACTTCTCAGAAAGCAAGGCTGCTTCTTCGGCCAAGCGCGCGTCGGGAATGCCGGAATCGCCGAGGAGTTCCTGCAGCCGGTCGCGTAATTTGCGGCTGAAGTGCGGAAGGGCCGCTGAACGGATCTCTGCGATTTTCCTGGTTGCTTCTTCGATCGTGTCGGTTTCGACAAGCAGCCCGGCGCAAAGTCCGGATGCTTCGCGCTGGCGGTAATCGTTCAAGCTTTCGATGCAGGCACAGAGAGCGCTGAGGACCTCCGGTTCGAACGCCTCGTCAAAGCGCGATTCGTGAGAGTTCTCAAACACGCCCGGAAGCGTCAGGAACAGGTTGAGATCGGGTTTGCTGTCTAGATGAAAATCGTGTGAAGCCTGTCGGAATGCGGCAAGATAGGCGCCCAGCAGATCGCGATTATAGGAACCGTTGAGGGATTCTGGTTCGCGCGCGAGGGACATGCGAACTTCCACATGGCCTCTGGCTATGTGCTGTTTCAGAAGCCCGCGAACGGCGTTCTCGAAGATGCCAAAATCCGCACTCTGATGAAAATGTAAATCGAGTCCGCGATGATTCACCGAACGGAGACTCACGGTCAACTCTCCCGCAGGTGTGTCGCGGCGCACGAGCGCATAGCCGGTCATACTGCGAACCGGCCTGAGTGGCGAGCTATCCGACGGCCGCATCCGCGTGCTGCAGTTCATGCAGATGGTGATACAGGCCTTTGGCGGCCATCAACTGATCGTGCGTGCCGAATTCAGCGATTTTGCCGGCATCAAGGACGACGATTTTGTCAGCCTGGCGGATGGTCGACAAGCGGTGAGCGATGACCAGCACGGTCCGGCGCATCATCAGCGCGGTGAGGGCTTGCTGGACGAGGCGCTCGGATTCCGTATCCAAATGCGAGGTGGCTTCGTCCAGGATCAATATGGGCGCATCTTTCAGGAGGGCCCGGGCAATGGCGATCCGCTGGCGTTGACCTCCGCTGAGCTTGAGACCCCGTTCGCCGATCACCGTGCGATAGCCATCCGGCAGCTTTCGGACGAACTCATCGGCGAGCGCCGTTTTCGCGGCAGAGAAAACTTCTTCTTCTTTCGCGTCGGGGCGGCCGTACGCGATGTTATCGAACACGGTGTCATTGAAAAGAAAAGTTTCTTGAGCCACGATGCTGACGTTTTCCCGGAGGCTGTTAAGGCGGATATCCCGCACATCTCTGCCGTCAATTTGCACCGCCCCGCCGGTAACATCGTGGGAACGAGGCACCAAATTCGCGAGGGTGGTCTTTCCGGCACCGCTCGAACCGACCACCGCGACCACTTCTCCCACTTTGATATCCAGATTGATGCCGTCGAGCACGGTTCGTTCCGGAACTAAGGGATAGTTGAATCGGACGTCTTGAAAGCGGAGGCCTTTTTCGAATTTCGAGAGGCGCACTGCGTTCGGGCTCTCGATGACATCCTGTTGAGTATCCAAATATTCAAATACTTTCTGGGCCGCGCCGATGCCCTGCTGGAAAATATTGTGGATGTTGGTCAAGCGCTTGATTGGCTCGTAAAGCATGACCAGCGCGACGGCAAAGCCAGTGAATGTGCCGGGCGTGATAGCCGCGTTTTTCGCCTGCATGCGGGCGAGCGTCAACAGCAAGATGAGCGAGAGCGCGCCGAAGATTTCGATGATGGGCGAGGCGAGGGCTTGGTGCGCAACATATTTGAGATTTCCAGCTTTTAAGCGCTGCGCGGCGAGTTGGAAGCGTTTCGATTCATAATCCTCAGCGCCGAAACTCTTCACCACCTGATGACCGGTAATGGTTTCCTGAAGGATCTGATTCAAACCAGCAGCCATGTCTTGCGCATGGCGAGTGGTGCGCCGAATGCGCCGGCCCAGCCGCACGGTCAGCAGGGCGACTACCGGGAACACAATTAGGCTGATGAGAGACAGCCGCCAATCAATCGTAATCATGGCGAGCAGGAGAAAGAATGCCGTGAAGATCTGGCGCAGCCAATCGGCGAGCATGGTCGAGACGGAGACTTGAATTCGATCGATGTCGTTCATGATGGACGACATGATGCGCCCGGTGGTCTGATCTTCAAAGAACTGCGCGTCCTGGCGGAGCACGCGATCGAACACTTCCTGACGCAGGTCCAGGATGGCGCTGATGCCGACCCAATTCACCAGGTAATTGCCGAAGTAATCGCAAACTCCCTTTGCGACGAAGCAGACCAGCAGAGCCGTCGCGACCATTGTCCAGATATTGTGAACAGGAAGGAGGTCGTTCAGGTAGATCTGAACATTGGTGTGCGGCACGGAAAAGAGAAGCGCAGGCGCATCGGGCGTGGCGGGGTTGAGAACACGTTCGAAGATGAGCGGAATCAGCCGTACCAGCATCCCCTGAGAAAGGCCGACGACGGCCATGAACAGTATCGAGGCCAATAGCGCCGCGCCGTAGGGCTTGGCGTAACGCAGCAGCCGAAAAAGGTCTTTCAAGCGTGCGCCTTTTCTAAGGTGCGCAAGCGTTCGACCGCGGTAATCACGCGTGACACATTCACGGTTTGCAGACCTTCAGGTGCGACAATGATTTGCGATTCCGTGCGCCACGGTCCCCAGATGGCGGGATTCGAAGTGCTGAACAACACCACGCTTGGGACGCCGAAAGCGGCTGCGATGTGCGCGGGGCCGCTATCGTTTCCGATGAAGGCGCTGGCCTTTGACAAAACTGCTTTCGCTTGGCTGAGTGTTCCCTGAAAAACGTCGTGAGCGCGGAACGGAGAAGGATCGACTCCAGGAGGGACGAGGAAAACGGGCGTGATATTCCAGAGCTTCAGATAACGGGCCACTTCGCAGAACCGCTCCGCTGGCCATTCCTTTTCCGGGGCGGAAGCGAACGGATGAAAAACAGCGTATCGGCCCTGAATGGGTGAGTCGGAGGCGGACAATTCGGCTCTGGGAACATCGGAAATCGGAACTCCCAGTGCGAAAAAAGCGGAGGCCAGGTGTTCGGCGGTATGCACGACGCGGTTTACATACAAGATGCGCTGCGCCCGAGGAATTTTGAAATTGTAGGCCAACGTCATGCTGTGATGAGCGAAACCGGCGCGCCACTTTGCTCCCGAAAAAGCGGTAATCCACTGGCTGCGATTGCCTCCGTGGAGGTTCACGCAAAGCGATGGGCGCCAGGCGCGCACAACCCGCCAAGCCGGCGCGAGGATAGCCGAAACACTTTGCAATCCCTCGAAAACGGTGGTGAAGGGCGCCTCAACCGCAACACCGATTTCGAGATCGGGCCGGGCGCGCTTCAGAAGAGAGAGCGCGGGCGTCGTCAGAACGCAATCGCCCAGGGACCGCAGGCGAATAATGGCGACACGCGAGCGCTCCGGCAATTGCTCGAGGACGGTCATTCAAGATTACGGCTCGACGGTAGCCTGATCTACCAGCATGATGGGAATGTCGTCACGGACGGGATAGACCCGATTACATTCCACACACTTCAGACCGCTACCATCCTCCTTGAGAACCACCTTGGCTTTGCAGACAGGACAGACGAGAATGTCCAGGAGTTCCTGGTTGATGGGCATGGGGACGTCTTATTTTATCAGCGGTTGACCTCTGAGATTTCAGCGGTCGCATTCTTTTGCTTGCAATAGCGGAAGGCCCAGCATTCATCTACCTGAATGCATCGTTGTCAAGCATTATATTCAAATAGAGTGGCACTAGCGCTCGTGATAATCTTGACAGAAAACATTCGGTTGAAATGAAATGAACACGTTAGTCTTGCAACAAGAACTCGGTATGCCGATGGTCAACGGCATAAGGCTTCTCGGCCTCCCGGCAGAACAATCAGCCAAGAACCAGCTAACTGGATCGGCCGACGAAGTTGTAAAGACTATCGCGTCTCTG
>JAFASD010000054.1 GCA_019244945.1 Acidobacteriaceae bacterium
CGGATTCATTCTAAGCCCAAATGCGGACGGGGCTAAGAACTGCAATGAACTCACTACGATAGTTCTTCAACAGGCTCGGTTCTGGACACAGGTCTTCACCAGCGAATCGATCGCCTTCAGGTGATCCCAAAATTGCTTCAGCCGGTCCAGCCGCAAAGCATTCGGGCCATCCGAGAGCGCGCGTTCCGGCTCATCGTGCACTTCCACAAAGATCCCCGCTATGCCGACAGCGCTCGCCGCTCGCGCTAATGGTTCAATGAATTGCGGCTGACCACTCGAGGCGCTTCCGGCCGCACCGGGAAGTTGCACACTGTGTGTTGCGTCGAACACCACCGGGTACCCGCTTTCGGCCATGATGCGCAGGCCGCGCATATCCACCACCAGATTGTTATAGCCGAAGGACGAGCCGCGCTCTGTGAGGATGATCCGATCATTCCCCGTGCTCGCAATTTTCTCCGCAGCATGAGCGATATCGCGCGGGGCGAGGAACTGGCCTTTCTTGATATTCACCGCACGCCCCGTTCTCCCGGCTTCAAGCAACAGGTCTGTCTGACGGCAGAGGAATGCCGGAATTTGCAGGACGTCGACGGATTCGGCTGCAATCGCGGCCTGCGCGGGTTCGTGAATATCGGTCAACACCGGAACCCCGAGATCCCGAACCTTCGCTAAGATCCGCAAACCCTCCCTAAGGCCCGGCCCGCGATAGGAGTTGATGCTGCTCCGGTTCGCCTTGTCAAAGGATGCTTTGAATACGAATGGACCTACGGCCTCGCGAATCGCCGTTGCCATCCGCAAGACGTGGTCTTCGCTTTCAATGACGCAAGGCCCGGCAATCAGCGCGACCGGCGCAGCGTTGGAGAATGTAACGCGCCCAGACGCTTCGCCGACTGCAACCTCCGTCATCGCGCGACGGAGTACTCGACGCTAGCTGCCGCTGCCTTCACCTGGCGAGAACGACCGTCCTTGTGCTTTAGAGCTGCATTCAAAAACGCTGTAAATAAGGGATGCGGTTCGAGAGGCTTGGATTTGAATTCGGGATGAAACTGGCAGCCGAGATACCACGGATGGTCCGGCACTTCGCAAATCTCGACATAAACACCGTCGGGGGTCTGGCCTGTCAGTCTCATTCCATGCTGCGTCAGTTGAGCTTCAAACTCGCGGTTGAATTCGTAGCGGTGGCGGTGACGCTCGCTGGTTTGGGTCGCGCCGTATGCTTGCTCGGCAAAACTACCTTCTGCGAGCAGACATGGATAAGCCCCCAGGCGCATGGTGCCGCCGAGCTCATCAACGCCTTTTAGCTCGCGCAATTTATAGATGACGCGATACGGTGCAGCCGGATTAAACTCGGTCGAATCGGCCTCCGCAAGACCGCAAACGTTGCGTGCAAACTCGACCACCATGGTCTGCATGCCCAGGCAGATTCCGAAATACGGTATCTTTTCTTCGCGAGCGCAGCGGATAGCGTTCAGCATTCCCGCAATGCCGCGTTTCCCAAACCCGCCCGGAACGAGTATGCCATCAAAACGGCGCAAATACTCACAGCACTCGGGCCATTCCATGCGATCGGCCTCGATCCATTCGATATTCACGCGCGTTCTGTGTGCGATCCCTGCATGCAGCAAAGCTTCCTTGAGACTCTTGTAAGAATCCTCGTACTCAACGTACTTGCCGACTAGCCCGATGCTGACTTCGCGCAGGGGATTCTTCATGCGCTCCACCATCTCCATCCAGCGCGACAGATTCCGAGGGCCTGCATCGATGCGCAGCAGCCGTAGAATGCTTTCGTCGACGCCTTGCTCGGCAAACACCAGAGGAATCTCATAGACCGAATGGACGTCCTTAGCGGTCACCACGCTGCTGACATCCACATCGCAGAACAGCGCGACTTTCTCCTTCACTTCGCGCGGCAACTGCCGTTCTGTGCGGCACAGGAGGATATCCGGCTGAATACCGATGGCCCGCAGTTCCTTGACGCTGTGCTGGGTCGGCTTGGTTTTGAGCTCCTGCGCTGCAGCGATCCATGGAACGAGAGTGAGATGAATGAAGAGCGTGTTCTCGCGTCCCTCCTCGTGACGCATCTGGCGAATGGCCTCGATGAAAGGAAGAGACTCAATGTCGCCGACCGTGCCGCCGATCTCGACTATGGCAATGTCGACATCAGCCGCCACTTTCCTGCAAGCAGCCTTGATTTCATTCGTCACGTGCGGAATGACTTGCACTGTCTTACCGAGATAGTCCCCTCTGCGCTCACGCGTGATGATGTTTTCGTAGATGCGGCCTGAGGTGAGGTTATTGCTTTGCGTCAGCGGCGCGTGAGTAAAGCGCTCATAATGTCCCAGGTCGAGATCAGTCTCGGCGCCGTCGTCGGTCACGAACACCTCGCCGTGTTGAAAGGGGCTCAGCGTACCGGGATCCACATTCAGATACGGGTCGAATTTCTGCAGAGTCACGCGCAGGCCGCGACTTTCGAGCAGGCACCCGATCGATGCCGCCGCAATCCCTTTCCCCAATGACGAAACTACCCCGCCGGTAACAAAAATGTACTTAGGCATAGTCATCCTTTGTCGCGACCACTGCGGAAAACAGATGATTTACTCGTTCCAGATCTTCGGGCGTGTCGACGCCCAAAGATTCGTAATCGGTATTGACGACGCGAATACGATAGCCGTTTTC
>JAFASD010000143.1 GCA_019244945.1 Acidobacteriaceae bacterium
GGATTCGAGCGCGTTTACATCGCCACAGGACACGAGGGCTTGGGAGCGACGACATCGCCGGGGACCGCACGGTTATTGGCGGATGAGATCCTGAAGCGAACTCCGGCAATCGATCCTAAACCTTACCAGCCATCTCGATTCAGCTAACATCAAGCGATGCACTGGCACGGGGTTATTCCCGCGATTACGACGCCCTTTCGCGCCGATGGATCGGTCGATCATGACTTTTTGGCGAAACACTGCCGATGGCTCATTGAAAATCGGTGTACCGGCGTGGTCGCGTTGGGATCGCTTGGGGAAGGCTCGACGCTGAAATTCGAAGAGAAGATAGCGATTCTGGAAACGGCGGTCAAGTCGCTGGGGAAAAAAGCGCCGGTGATTGCGGGCATCTCGGCTTTGAGTACGGCGGAAGCGGTCGATCTGGCGCAAGCCGCGCAAGCTGCAGGGTGCCAAGGATTGATGGTGTTGCCGCCCTATATTTACGTGGGTGACTGGCGCGAAATGAAAGCGCACGTCGCGGCAATACTCAGTGCGACGAGCCTCTCCTGCATGCTCTACAACAACCCGATTGCGTATCAGGTGGATTTTCTGCCGGAGCAAGTGGCTGAGCTGGTCGCGGGGCATCGAAATCTTCAGGCGATCAAAGAATCCAGCGCGGACGTACGGCGAATCACTGAGATCAAGTGCTCGGTGGGAGAAAAGCTGAAGATTTTGTGCGGAGTCGATGATTTGATTCTGGAGGCGGTCTATGCGGGCGCAACGGGCTGGATTGCGGGTCTGGCCAATGCCTTTCCAGGCGAATCCGTCGATCTGTTTGAGCTGGCCGAAAAGGGCGAGCGAGAGGCGGCGTTCGAACTTTACAGGCGTTTCTTGCCGTTGCTGCGATTGGATACGGTGCCGAAGTTCGTGCAATTGATCAAGTACGTACAAGAGCTGGTTGGGATGGGATCAGGCCGGATGCGCGCTCCTCGGCTGGAGCTGAGCGATGAAGAAAAAGAATCCGTTCGACGCACGGTAAGCGAATATGAACACAGGCATGCAGCCCGCGCACACCACACCCACTGAGACGAGCGCGATCGATCGCGAAACCGGCTTCATTCGTGAGCTGGGCTTGTTCGATTCGGCGATGATCGTCATCGGCGCGATGATCGGCTCGGGAATTTTCATTGTGCCGGCCGACATGGCGCGGAATATTGGCAGCCCAGGATGGCTGCTGGTGGCCTGGTTATTCACCGCCGCGGTGACGGTCGCCGCAGCTCTGTCTTATGGCGAGTTGGCGGCGATGATGCCGAAGGCGGGCGGGATGTACGTATACCTGCGCGAAGCGTTCTCGCCCATCTGGGGATTTTTGTATGGCTGGACGCTCTTCACGGTCATTCAGACTGGCACCATTGCGGCGGTAGCGGTTGGATTTGCCCGCTTCACCGGAGTGCTTTGGCCGGCCGTTTCCGAAGAAAGTTATTTGATTCCGCCGATCCATCTTTCGAGTGGATACGCGATCTCGCTCTCGACCGGCCAGCTCACTGCAATCCTGGTTATCGCGCTGCTCACCTGGACAAACAGCCGGGGCATACGTTACGGCAAGATTATTCAGAATCTATTTACATCCGCGAAAGTTGTGGCTTTGGCCGCACTTATTCTGCTTGGCCTGATCTTCTGGAAGCACACAGCCGTATCGGCGAACTTCGGTAACTTCTGGACGCCTCGGGATGTAACGCCGCTCACTGCATCCTTGAGCGCTTTCACCGCATTTGGTCTTTTTGCCGCAATTTGTGTTTCGCAGTCCGGATCACTGTTTTCAGCCGACGCTTGGCACGACATTACGTTTGCGGCGGGTGAAGTAAAAGATCCGGGCAGAACCATGCCTCGCGCGCTGGCGCTCGGAACCATCTGCGTGACGGGTCTGTATTTTCTGGCGAATGTCGCCTATCTTCTTGTGCTGCCTCTTGGCGCGATTCAGCACGCGCCTTCCGATCGCGTTGCAACCGCTATGCTGCAGGTGATCTTTCCCGGTTGGGGAGCAGTTCTGATGGCCGCGGCGATTATGATTTCTACCTTTGGATGTATGAACGCTTTGATTCTGGCAGGCCCGCGCGTGTACTATTCCATGGCGAATGACGGTTTGTTCCCGAAATCGGCCGGCCGTCTCAATCGTGCTCACGTTCCGGGTTGGTCATTGATGATCCAGGGAATCTGGTCCGCGGCTTTGGTGTTGCCACGCACTTATAACATGGCAACGAGAGCTTACGGGAGTTTGTATAGCAATCTGCTCGACTATGTTATTTCTGCTGCATTGATTTTCTATGTATTGACAATCGCGGGAGTGATTCGGCTGCGGATGAAACTACCGAATGCGCCGAGACCGTACCGCGCGTGGGGCTATCCCGTGGTGCCTCTCGTTTATATAGCCGGAGGGTTGGCTGTTCTAGCCTGCCTTTTTGCGTATCGCCCGGCAACCACTTGGCCGGGATTACTGATCGTTGCCTGTGGGCTGCCGGTTTACTGGGCGACAACGGCGCGCGCCGCCCGGTAACCCTCGATCTCCGATAGCTCCTCTGGAGTAAGTCGAAAATCCAAAGCTCCGAGCGTGCCTTCGACCTGGTCGGCTCGACGTAATCCCACAATGGCGGCAGTTACTGCCGGGTTACTCAGCGTCCACGCGAGAGCTACTTCCCCCGGAGCGCGTCCGTGCCGTTGGCCAATCCTGCGAAGAACCTCGACGAGTTCCAGGTTCCGGCTCAATCTCGGTTCCTGGAAGTCTTTATCGCGGCGACGCCAATCATCTTGGGGGAGATTCTGGGCGCGTTCTTTGGTCATCTTGCCCGTGAGCAGCCCGGCACGCATGGGCGAGTAAACGATGACACCGATTCCGTTTTCTCGCGCGAAGGGAAGGATCTCTTTCTCCGCGTCGCGCGCAAGCAGAGAATACGGCGGCTGTAAAGAGGTGATCGGAGCGATTTTCAGGGCGCGCTTCATCTGCGCGACATTGAAATTGGAAATGCCGATCCAGCGTACTTTTCCCTCTTCTTTGAGGCGCGCCATGGCGGTCCAGCCTTCTTCGATATCTGCGTCCGGCTCCGGCCAATGCATCTGATAGAGATCGATCCGGTCCAGCTTCAATCGGCGCAAGCTGTCCTCGCACTCTTTGCGAATGGAATCTTCTTTTAGAGAACCAAAAATTTTGCCGTTTTCATCCCAGCGCCGCTCGCATTTCGTGAAGACATAAGGTTTGGTCGGGAGGCCATCGAGGGCTTTGGCGACGATTTCCTCGGAATGACCCAGGCCGTAGATCGCGGCCGTGTCGATCCAATTGACGCCTGCGTTGAGCGCTGCGCGAATGGCTGAAATTGAATCCGAATCATCCTGACTGCCCCAGGCGAAGGCCCAACCGCCTCCACCCATGGCCCATGCGCCGACGCCCAAAGCAGTAATCTTGAGGTCGCTGTTTCCTAGTTTCCGAAGTTCGGTCATGCTCTGTGGATGCGGACCGGCCCAAGTTTTGTGCACACGTTATCTATCCAGGATCAGGTTCTTGATGAGGAGAAAGGAACCGCAACCGGTACGGGGGGTTCTGAATCGCCTTAAGCGCATGGGACCAATACCGAAAGTTACTCAGGATCCCTAAGATCAGGTCATGAACTACGTCATGATCACTGCTGGGATGTTCAGTATAGGAGCGTTCGTGATCGCGGCAACGAAGCTCATCCGGCGTCAAAGGAATTCTGCTCCCGTGAGAGTTGGACTCGTGCGAGTCACCTCTCGGAAAGACGAGTAGGGACTAACTGGGGCGAAGCCGTTCCGACGGGCGACCGCAGCATAAAATCGAACTTACCAGTTCCGCAAACCGGAAAGGTCGAGCCTCGATAGAACTCGAGGCCGAAGAGCCAAGTTCTATTAGTTCCTCCGTCGCAGACGCGATCCGCAACCCCTTTCATTCTGCGCCACATGCCGCGCGCGGAGACTTGTTCGTCGAGAATCGGATACGCGACATACTTCATGTAAATTCCTCCCGCCACGACACACAAAACCAGCAGCAAGCCGCTCCAGGACGGCCTCGTGAAAAGTGCGACAAGGATCGGGATGAGCACGCAGAGGAAGTCCAGGAGCGTCAACCCGTGAAAACCTGACGAAGAAAAGTGTCCCAGGTTCAGGGATTCGGGCAGTATCGGCGCAATCATCGGAATGGTTCCAATGAGCAACGCGGAAGCGAGCAGCCACCAACGGGATAACTCACTGATGCTCCTGGTTTCAAATTGCGCACCGATCAGTGTAAAGACGCACGGCAGCAGAGGCAGCAAATATCCTGGAAGTTTGTTTAGGGAAGCGCTAAAGATCACAAATCCGAAAACGAAGATGACGAGCAAGAAACGGCGCCGCTCGTCCCAAACGGGCTGCTTCCATGCGAACAGACCGAGCAATGGCGTCCAGGGAAATAAAGCGATCAGCAACACGGGAACGTAGTAATACCAGGAGTGCACGTGTTGCAGAGCGGGCGAATACAAGCGTTCGAGGTGATGTTTGATAAACAGCTCCTGGATGAAGGGGTAGCCGTTGCGAGAATACGCGGCCCAATACCAGGGGAGAGCGATTATCGTGCAAGATAGAATCGCTAACCACCAATAGCGCCGAAATCGGCGAAGGAACCAGAAAAACGGCAGCGCGAGCGCAAGAGGGACCAGAGCTTTCGCCAGCACCGCCAGGCCAAGGCAAAGGCCAAGGGCAACGAAGCGCAGAGGAATGGACGCGGTTTGCGGTTGCGTACGGAGGAGCGGCAGACTCAGGAAAACGCTGAGGGAAAAGAAGACCGCCAGAGGGAGATCGGTGAGGCAGAGTTGGCTATAGGCCATCCAGCCGGCGGAGGTTGCGAGAAGAAACGTGGTGACGGCGGCGGCTTCAGATCCGAATTCGGAGCGCAAGAGAAAAAAAGAGACGGCGAGGAAAGCGAGGCTGAGCAATACGACCGGCAGTCTGGCGGCGAGTTCGAGATTTAAGCCGGCCAGGGTGCCGGTTGCCGCCATCCAGTAGACAAGAGGCGGCTTCTCAAACCAGTAAGAGCCCCACAGTTTGGGAGTAACGAGGTCCCCGGTATGCGCCATGTCAGCCCCGATGGCGGCATATCGCGGCTCATCTGCGCTCAGGACGCCGACACCGTCCAGCTTATAAAGATAAAGAGCCGATATTGCAGCCGCAAGAAGGGCGAGCCTCAGCGGGCCGCGCAATGAAGACAACCCTCAGTATAGATAGCGCGATGGAATGAAAACGTCAGACCTGCGCGGGAGCAAGTCACGTCCCTTACCGCCATTCGTTCTCCGGACCAGCTCGTTCGCGATATAGCAAATGTCAGAAAATGTACGCGGCTCGTACAGACTTCGAGATCCTGCCGTGCGTTAGATTTGAGGCACCGCCGCCCTAACTGCCCGATACACTCTCATCAGGTCGGTAACATCTGGCCGAACGGAACGTCGGACGAAAATGTTGCAGAGCTCGCGCATTACACCCTTTGGGGTCCCTTCGTGAATATTGATATCCGTTCCAGCCAGATCACTCATCGACTTCAGAATGCGATGCGGCACAGCATCACAGACGAACCAGGAGTGTCGGCGGGGGTTCATGCTGGTCCAGCCGACTGCCAAGCCGAGTTCGAACGGCATATTGAAGCGCGGCGCGCGCGGTCTGGTGCGGGACAGTTGAACTCGCGAAAGGTCGTGAATGGAATACCGACACTCATGCATCAGCGCTTGGATACGATCAAGCCGACGCGTCGTGTCCGGAATTTCCAGCGTTGTGTGAGGGACGAGCCGCAATGCACTGATGCCGACGAGATAGGCGAGGTACAGCCTTTCGAAGGCTGTGTCGTACGGGAGATTCAGGAAAACCCAATCCGCGCGGACGGGCGGAGTGTCAAACCGGGCTACTTTCGGGAAGAGGGTTTCTTGCTGGCAATTTTTCTTGGGGCCTTCTTGGTTTTTGCGCCGTTCTGGCGAGCGATGCTCTCGCGGTACGGTCGCGCTAGCTCCCGAAGAAAAGCTTGCCGCTCCGGCGTTATACCGAATACAGCGGCAACCTCTTCCGGAGTCGCACCGGGACCGGTAAGCTTGACGGGTTGCCTCATGTTTTTCAGTGTAGCGTTCGAATCGATTTTTGAGGTACCAGCTTTGGCTCCTCGCCTGTGCGCGATGGCAGGAGAGACAATTCTCAGTATAATTAGCCCGATGCGAACGAAAACGTTCCGCTTATGGGCCCTCGCAGTGATCCTGGCGAGTGGCGCCTGTGCGGCGGACAAAATTGCGCCTAAGATCGACAAGCAAAAGCTCGAGGCGTACATGCGTTACGCGGAGGGGTACGCAGCGCAAGTCAGCATTTCCATCGACGATCCGACCGCGAGCTCGTTCAAGGGCTATTTCCGTCTACTGGTGCACCTGAGTAACGGCCCTCATAAGGTGGATCGCGTCTACTATGTGACGGCCGACGGGCAGCAGTTTGTCAATGGGAACATTTGGCCCCTGAACGAAAATCCCTTCGCCGACACCTTAGAACATATGCCGACCGATGGACCTTCGTTTGGACCTGAGACTGCCAAAATTACCATGGTTATTTTCAGCGATTTCGAGTGTCCCTACTGCCGCGAGTTTGCGAAAACGATGCGGGACAACATTCCGCAGAAATATCCGGACGCGATTCGGGTTATCTTCAAAGATTTCCCGATTGCGTCTATGCACAAGTGGGCGGAAGCCGCGGCGGAGGCATCGCATTGCGTGCAGAATCAAAAGCCGGAGGCATTCTGGACTTTTCATGATTGGATCTTTGAGCACCAGCAGGAAGTAAATGAGGGCAACCTGCGCGAGAAAATTCTGGGGTTTGTCAAAGATCAGAATCTCGACGCCGCTAAGGCGTCCAGTTGCATGGATACGCACGCAACGGCCGAGGAAATAAATCGCAGTCTGGAAGCGGGCCGGCAGTTACAGATCCAGCAGACACCGACTATCTTCCTAAACGGCCGTACTATCGGGGGCGCGGTTCCTTGGGACACCTTGAATGCCGTGATCCAGCTCGAGCTAAACCGCCCGAAGGATATCCCCGGGCCGACGGCGGCAAAATGCTGCGAGGTCACGATTCCTACGGTCGTCAGTAAGTAACGCGGTATGGCATCAGGCAAGGACCCTGAAATTCGTCATTCGAGAGGCTTAGTTGCCGATACGTTCATAGGGTGCAATTCTTATCACTGTTCTCGAAAAGTAAGGATCAAGCTGGAAATGACTTGCCTGCGCCCTCTGATATTCCGATGAAAACCTCCGGGGCTCAAGCGTTTCGACTCCCGCCTTTGATACTGCATCCCTTTTCAGGGCCGGAAGATACCTCGGTTCTGATGGAAAGCTCACGCGCCAGTCTCGCGCTTCAGGGATTTCTGCCAAAAGCTGAGACCCCCAGCCAAGATCTGGACCAGCAGTTAGTGCGCGGCAGGTACGCCGAGCTTCGAATGTTGTATTACATCGGTAAAGACATCATGCGTTGGACCGAACAGTGCGCGGAGACCGTAGCCATCTCGGGGGCCTTCGAGGGCCGACGTATACGCCCAGAGACGTTCGCAGTATTTTTGGTGCAGCACGTTCCTTCTCACGTCCGCACGAAGCTCGAAGGATGGGGCGTTCTGGATTTCTGCTCGTTATTCCGTCGCTCCCTTGGATTGCATGCTGTGTTTCATGAACTTCCTTCCGCCGAAAGCTTCTCTCCAGGCTTCCTGCGCCGCTATCATCGGTACCTCGATCAGTGGTTCGAACAGCGGTTGAAAGACGCCCCGTTTGACCGTCCACAAGAAAACGAGTTCACGTTCGACCTCTATGCCTCTGGAGAGTACACGTTGATGCTCGAGCAAAGCTGGGGCACCGA